>JAPLFI010000449.1 GCA_026390755.1 Ignavibacteriota bacterium | reverse complement strand
TGCATAAAACAACGGCTGAATTGAAGTCTTCGAGCGCTTTTTTAAATTTTTTTTTGCTGTAGTAACAGCTTCCGCGTCCGAAATAGGAATCAAAATTGCCGGAATCAATTTTTATCGCCTGTGAAAAGCATTTAACGGCTTTATCAAAATCACATAACTCACAGTAAACATTACCGAGATTATGATGAGGATGGGAATCGAAAGGATTTAATTCAACTGCCTTCATAAAACAGTTAATTGATTTGTGCAGTCTTCCTATAGCGGCATAAGCGTTTCCGCAGTTATATAACGCGGGCGCAAAATTCTCTTTAAGCGCAAGACAAATTTCATAACTGTCAATGGCTTTCAGAAATTTGCCCTGTCTGTTAAGAACAATACCCCTGTTATACCATGCATTATAATTCAGCGGACTGTACTGCAGATGTGTGTCATAAGCTTCGGTTGATTTCTCCAGCAAGTCGAGAAAATCGAAACAATATCCCAATTCATAATAAGCATCCGCATAGCGGCTGTTAATTGAAAGGACTTTATCGAAACAATTTACCGCATCGGTGAAGTTTTCAAGTCCTTCATAAGTCAGTCCTGCATTAAAATAAGCGTCTGCATTGTCGGATTCCAGTTCAATTGCTTTTTCAAAAGATTTTATCGCTAAATCGTAAAAACCGGCATTATCGAGAGATATGCCTTTATTAATATGGAATTCGGCATCGCTTGGATCCAATGTTATAGCCTTATCAAAATAATCCATTGCCTCATCGTGTCTGCTCAGATTATCGAGTATAAGCGCCTTTTTAAAATGCGCTTCGGATGAAAAGGGCGAATAACTAAGGTAAGCATCAACCAGTCCGAGAGCTTCCGAAAACTTATTATTATCAATATAGTAGTTTATCTTTTCTTCAAAAGCATCGGCGTCGAGGTTGAATGCGCTTCCCGAAAAACTTTTACCGCTGTCGTAACTCTCTTCAAAGTTACCCTGGTGCTCTATGTCATCAAAATTTATCAATACAATTCATTTGTTTAACAAAGTTAAATTATTAAATCAGATAGTATAAGTCAAGAGATATTAGATAAGGGAAAAATTTTTGTATAACACCTGAATTGACTTTACAAAAAAAGAAAAACTTTCTGTCCGGCAGCAAAGTTACTCCGTGTTAATCTGCGGCAGTCGTTCTTTGTTTTTTTCTGTCAATCAGATTTTTTTTCTTATCTCCTTGAGCATAACGGCAGTCATCTTTTCGAGGTCGTAGGAATAACTGCATCCCCAGTCTTTTCTTGCAACGGAATCATCAATACTCTGAGGCCATGACTCTGCAATTTTCTGCCTGAAGTCAGGTTCGTAAGAAATTTGAAATTCCGGTATGTGTTTTTTTATTTCAGCGGCTATTTCATTCGGATTAAAACTTATACCTCCGAGATTATAACTTGAACGTATGGAAATTTTATCGGCGGCGCATTCCATCAGCTTAATCGTCGAATCAATCGCATCCGGCATAAACATCATAGGAAGTGTGGCATCTTCTTTAAGAAAGCATTCATATTTCTTATGTTTAACGGCTTCGTAGAAAATTTCCACTGCGTAGTCCGTCGTTCCGCCGCCTGCTTCGGTTTTATAGCTTATCAGCCCGGGATAACGAATGCTTCTTATGTCAAGTCCGTATTTCCTGTAATAATATTCGCACCATCTCTCCCCCGCCTGTTTGCTGATACCGTAAACTGTATTAGGTTCCATAACGGTCAGCTGAGGGGTGTTAATACGCGGAGTCGTCAGTCCGAATACTGCTATGGATGAAGGCCAGAATATTTTCTTCAATCCGATTTCCCTTCCGAGGTCAAGCACGTTAAGCATACTGCGCATATTAATCTCCCATGCCTGCAGAGGCAGTTTTTCCGCGTTTCCCGACAGTACTGCCGCAAGATGGTAAACCTGCGTGATTTTATTGCGGATAATAAAATGAATGAGATTCTTTTCGTTCATAACATCGAGAATCTGAAACGGACCGCTTTCTATAACGTCTGCGGGAGCCTGTTTGATATCAGTGGCATATACGTCATCGTTCCCGTATGCGCTTCTTAAAGCCATAGTAAGCTCGGAACCAATTTGTCCCGCCGCGCCAATAATAAGAATTTTTTCCATATAAATTAAGTGTTAAGTGTTAAGTGTTAAGTGTTAAGTGTTAAGTGTTAAGTGTTAAGTGTTAAGTGTTAAGTGTTAAGTGTTAAGTGTTAAATTTCCGTTTCTTTATCTGACCTTGGAATAAAACAATTCATGGTACTCTTTAACCATACGCTCCGTACTGAAATTGCCGGCGAGATTTTTGATGGAACCCTTCATAATTTTCATCCATTTGCCGGGAATACCATTGTCATCTCTGTCGTAGAATGCGGGAATAATTTGCGTTTCAAGCGTATCATAAAGTGATTTGCTTTCGAATTCGTTTACTACTTCATCCGGCAGTTTATCGTCATTTTCCGGACTTCGAATCTGCCATCCCGTATCTTCAGTATAGCCTTCAAGCCACCATCCGTCCAATATGGAGAAATTAATTCCCCCGTTGGCAATTACTTTCATTCCGCTTGTACCGGAGGCTTCGAGCGGACGGCGCGGATTATTCAGCCATATATCACAGCCGCTGACCAGTTGTTTTGCAACATCAATATCATAATTGTCAATGAATACGATTTTATTCCTGAATCCGTTTGTCCCTGCAAAATTCAGGATTTCCGATATCAGATTTTTTCCTCCTTCATCTTTCGGATGAGCCTTCCCGGAAAATACAATCTGAACTTTTCTGTTTTCATCCGATAATAACTTTTTCAGCCTGTCAAGGTCACGGAGTATCAGAGTACCCCGTTTATACGTCGCAAACCTTCTCGCAAAACCTATTGTTAATGCTTTCTCGTCGAGAATATCTTTAATTTCCGAAAACATTTCCTCCTGCCCGTGGGATAATCTCAATTTATCCGATTTTCTTTCGCGCACGAATGACACAAGATTTCTCCTGTTTTTGTTTCTCATATCCCACAGATCTTTTTCTTGTAAATTGCTTATCCTGCTCCAGATATCCCCGACATTTATCCAGTCTTTACCGAATGCTTTCTGATATAATTTCTCCGACTCTCCCGAGAGGTATGTTTTTGTATGCACTCCGTTGGTTATTGACACTATCTGACTGCGGGTTTCCGGAAGAGCCCACATTTTCCTTGCAATTTCCCCGTGAAGTTTACTTACTCCGTTGATGAAATTCGAATTATTAATTGCGAGATTCGCCATATTGAAGCTGTCGCTGTAGGGATTTCCGGAAAGATCTCCCATACGGAAGAGCTGTTCAAAATTAATAATCAGTTCTTCTTCGGCATAAGATTTGAAATATTTTTCCATCATCCAGCGCGGGAAGATATCAATTCCTGCGGGTACCGGCGTATGTGTCGTGAAAATATTGGAATAATAACAATACTCCTGAGCTTCTTTGAAAGATATTCCGTTTTTTTGCATAGTGTTTTTAATCCGCTCGAAAGTAAGGAATGCAGAATGACCTTCGTTGATATGAAATGCTTTCGGTTCAATACCCAGAGCTTCAAGAACCCTCATACCGCCGATACCGAGCAATATTTCCTGCAGTATGCGTTTTTCAGTTTCTCCGCCGTAAAGGATATCCGTAACGCGTTTATCCTCAACGTTATTCTCATCAACAAAAGTATCTAGCATATACAGTTTAACTCTGCCGACATTTATTTCCCATATTTGAGCGTAAAGCTTCCTGCCGGGGAGGTTTATCGAAATCTTCAGCGGTCTGTATTCCTCGTCAAGCATAAGTTTCATCGGAAGCCTTTCGAAGTCACTTTGCTCGTATAATTCGCTCTGCCGTTTATCGTCGCCGATAACCTGCGTGAAATATCCGTACATATAAGCAAGACCGATTCCGACAAGCGGTATTCCCAGGTCGGATGCCGATTTCATGTGATCGCCTGAAAGGGTTCCAAGTCCGCCGGAGTATAATTTCAGGCATTTTGTCATACCGTATTCGGCAGAGAGATAGCATATTTCCGGCTTACCCGTCTTGTAAAATTTCTTTTCAAAATAAGTATCGCCGCCCTGCATATACTTACGGTAATCGCGGTAAAGATTATGTATTCTGAACCTGAGATTCTTTTTCTCGATAATATCAAAAAGATATTCGCGGTTTATTGAATCGAGAAATTTGACCGGATTTTTGGAACTCCATTTCCAGTAATCGCTGTTTATTTCTTCGAAAATTGAATTAAAATCATTATTCCATGTCCAGTATAAATTATTGGATAATTCTTTTAACTGATTAAGTATTTCCTGCATATTATTCGTTCATTCCTTTTATAATTTCATATATAACAATAAAGATACTATGAAAAATTGAAACTAACTATTGATTTATTCCGAAATAAAAAATGAATCAATTTTAGCTTTTTAAATTGGTGTTTCGGGATATTAAAGCTTCCATTGGAAACCTGGAAGAAGAATCTATACAAGCTTTAATTCGATCTAATTCGTGTCTCAA
The DNA here is from genome assembly GCA_026390755.1 of Ignavibacteriota bacterium. Lineage (GTDB taxonomy): Bacteria > Bacteroidota > Ignavibacteria > Tepidaquicellales > Tepidaquicellaceae > JAPLFI01. The sequence continues at coordinate 10,192 of JAPLFI010000449.1, read as the reverse complement.
TCATTAAAATTTTATATTTACCTTGAATAATATTAAATAATATCATATTATTGAACTGATAACTATGTTTAATATAGTTTTCAGTTGATATATGAATATAAAATACAAAAAAGGACAATATTTAGAAGTTTTATTGCGGTCTGATAAAACCGTTTTTACTATGAAAGACGTTGTTTTGTTGTGGAGAGAAAAAGGCGGAAGAAATGTTAGAGCAAGATTGGGTAATTATGTAAAAAATGGAAAATTAATCAGAATCCATCACGGTATTTATGCCAAAGACAAAAACTACGATATCTTTGAATTAGCAACACGTATTTATACTCCTTCCTATATAAGTTTTGAAACAGTATTGACCCGTTCAGGAATAAATTTCCAATATTATGGAAATATATTTGTTGCCTCTTATGTTAAACGGGATATTGAAGCCGACGGACAGAAAATATCCTTTTTAAGAATGAAAGATTATGTCCTGAGTAATACTATTGGAATTGATCATTTTGACGATATTGCTACCGCAACGAAAGAGAGGGCGTTTTTAGACCGTATATATATCAGCAAAGATTATCACTTTGACTATTTGGATATATTGGATTGGCAGAAGGTTTTTGAAATCTTACCGATATATCGCAATAAGAGAATGAATAAAAAAGTTGATGAATATTTTAATCATTTTAAAAAAACAAGTTAGTAAGGTTGTTAGAAAAAACCGATAATCGTCATATTCTCGATGGTCTCGGCGAATTGCTTTCCGAACCACAGAAGAACTGGGCAAGAGCAAAGTTACGAACTGAAACAATTTTTTTATTAAAAGCTCTGATAGAAAGCAAAAAATAAATTCGTACTTTTTTTATGATAAAATACTCCTGTCTTAGTTCCATTCTGCCTTTTTTACATCTGAGACCTTGGAGTTACAGACCAGCGTTAGCATTTACAATCTTTTTTATTACTGAGCCGGAAATACAATCTCATTCGCTTTTACTCTTCAGAATTGCAGTCTCCTCTTGCATACGAGACATGGAGAAACGTAAGTTTTAAGTTTAAATCAATGTTATTTCACAAGCAGGGCACGTTTTGTAATTCTGATATTTCCTGCGGATAACGAATAGAAATACACTCCGCTGGCGAAATTTGAGGCATTAAATTCCGCAGTGTAATATCCTGCCGTGCGGAATTCATTATTAAGAATTTTTGCGGCTTCCCTGCCTGTAACGTCGTAAATAATTAATGATACTTTGCAGTCCGCCGGTAAATTGAAATTTATTTTCGTTGACGGGTTGAAAGGATTGGGATAATTCTGCGAAAGGTCAAATTTAGACGGCACACCGATTTCAACAACGCTGTTTAAATTGAAATATTCAAAATTCCCGTTATAATCAATCTGTTTTAATCTGTAATTATACTTTCCCGATTGCAGGTTTCTGTCCTCAAACGAATAGCGCGTAGGTGTGTAAACGTTACCGTTTCCTTTTACGTTTCCAATCAGTACGTTATTCCTGTAAACTTCAAACTTATCATTATTAATCTCTTCACTTGTTACCCAGTTTAATCTTACATTATTGCCAAACACGCTTGAAGTGAATGACGATAATGTTACCGGCGCGGGTGCCTGGAAAACGATTAGTATGTCATCTATTCTTGATGTTCCACCGCTTGCGAGTGAACCGCTAACTGCATTATTGGACGTCATAATCCAGCGAAGATAAACATCCGGTTGATTATCGCAAGAGGTAGGTAAACTAACATCGGCTAACACACCGCTTCCAAAATTATCATTAGCAACTGTTATAGTCGCGCCTGTTACATCAGTCCAAGTGCCGCCCGCACTTATTTTATATTGTACCTTAAAGTCTTTTGGTCCTGTATTTGAACTATTTTGCTTTGATGATAAAACCAACGTCATATATCCGCTTGTAGAAAAATTAACTTGCCAGTATTTCGTTCCACTTCCCGCATCCCACCCTGTCTTTGAGATTGCAAATCCACTGCTACCTGCTCCTGCCGGATAAGATAGAGTTCCTATTGGAGTTGTCGTAATTTGCTGTGATAAATTTCCGACAAGTCCGCTTGTTGCCGTAGTGGTTTGCCCGTCAAAATTCCAGCCTACAATTGTCCCTGACAGCCCGGTTGCAGCCGGGACCCAAGGTACCGTTCCGTCTTTTTTGTAATTTCTTGAAGTGCGCTTTCCGTAATATGAATATATTTTGAAATAATACGTTGTACCGGATGGTAAAGAAGAAAATGAAAATGTATTAGATGCAGAATAAGTTACATTGGCAACAGCGCTTCCGTCCGACAAAGTTAAATCATCTGTATATGACGTTCCGTCAACAGGCGCAGTAAAACTATTAGTATTGTTAGCAAGTATCAGATATCCCGATGGCGCCTGTGTTCCCGCAGCGGCGGACGTCCAGTTCAGATTAATACTGCTCGACGTTACACTGCCGGCTACGAAACCCGTCACATAATTTGTCGGCTCCGGTGCCATTACACCGGTGATAGTCGCATTTGCTGAAGGTGCTGTGCCCGTTATCTTGTAATTCCGTGAAGAACTGCCGGCTACGCCGTCGTTATACGAATAAAGCCTGAAGTAATAAGTCCCGTTATTAACAATGTTATTAAAAGTATATGAATTCGAAGAATAACTTACGTTAACGCGGGCAACACTGTCGAGTGATGTAATATCTGAAAAAGCAACTCCGTCAATCGGAATAAAATAATTATCATAATCAAAAGCTTCGAGCAGATATCCCGAGGGCACCTGAGACCCCGCTACGGCAGAAGTCCAGTTTACGGTAATTGAATTTCCTGTAGCCGTTGCCGTAAAATTTTCTGCGTAATTATCAGGTTCTGCAGAATAAGTCGGATTAGTTTTTTTTGAAAGGTCGCTGAAATCTATGTAATTTACATATTCGGGATGGTCAACAAACGGGTTACGGTTTTTCTGAATTGTTTGTACATAGTTATTCCTCTCAACTTCCCATCTATCCGGCGGGTCTTGCTGATGCCACGCAAGCAGTGTGGCTAAATCCTGAGGACCTTCACCATGAGTCGAGAGGTAAGTATTCAGAGTATTGAAATTCCATGTATAACTGTCAATATCGTCATAGCGAACGCACATATAGAACAATGCCCGCGCGGCGTCGCCTTTATGGCTGCTGCGCGGCTCATATACAATACCCGATGCATTCGTGCCGAGTTTACCATCATAAAACTGATAAGTTACGTTAGTAACAATTCCTAAAGGATGATTACTTCTTCTGCCGTTAGCATTATTCTGATGTGCGGGAAAAAGATGATGCTGGTCCTGATACTGGTCATAGCCCCCAGAAGCTCCAACCGGCATCCAGCTCTGGCACCATGTATGCTCTATGCTGAAAACAGCCCATGTGAACGGAGGAGTGTAAGTATATTCATATCCGCTGTAAACACATAAAACGCCGCGCGTGGGACTGCTGATTAAATAAGACGCAAAATTCGCAATATTGGTTTCATCAAACTGGTCATATAAAATACGTGTATAGGGAGTTCTTATACGTGTTTTTAAATCATTAATAAAAATCGCGGAAGACGGATTGATTATTACGGGAGATGTATAATACGCGTCATCCTGCCCGCGCAGGAATCCCGCTGACAGCAATAAAAATAATACAATATATGTAAAAACTCTTTTCACTTAATTTCCTTTTTCTATTTATTCTGCAATTATCGTGCCAAACCGAATGTCTAATTTTAACATAAAAAAAGGCTTTTAAGTTTTCAAAATGTAGTTTAATTCTCAAAATGAGACAAATATTCTCAAATTGAGACAGATATTCTGAAAATGAAATTTAAAAAAAATCCCGATAAAACAGGGAATCTTCTCTTATAGTCTGTTTACAGAAGGCAGAATTTAAAATAATTTTTATCTTTGTAATTATATAATAATCCTGAAATTAATTCAGGACAAGGTTCAGAACAAGGTTTTTTTAAAGGTCTCTTTCTTCTCCGATTCTCCGTTCAGTTTATATTTCTTTTGTATCTCTTCAATTACTTTTTCTTTCCTGATATTTCCGGGCAATTGAACGTCTAATGACGGTACTGATTTTCCGAGACCAAAGTTTGCGACTATAATCGGAACGTCAAGAGCATCAACCGAGCCGTCGCCGTTGAAATCACAACTTAAATATCCGGAATTACCAAACTGCACAATAAACAGCGCTATATCAAGCGCGTCAACCGCTCCGTCCCTGTTAGCATCTCCGCCATAGAGCACCCAGACAGTACCCGCTTGTTTCATATTGTCGCCGAATGCCTTATTTGCCTCCGTGGTGAAATCATAAGCCACTGCAACATTCGTTACGAATGCCTGCGGGAGTTTGCTCCACGTTTCAAGGTGGTTTCTGTGATTTACTACTATGTAATAGTTAGCGTTCGGAGCTTTTGAAAAGTTAATCATAATTTCGCCCGAGCCCGAAAGTACTGCTTTAGCGCTGTCAACAAATGCAAACGGCGTTGTGGAGTTTGCAAGATACACCATAGTTGTATCAGAAACCTGCGTTGTTCCGTTCCAGAATCCTTCGAGATATACTTTCAGATTAAGCGTAAGGCTCTGCAGTGTACGGAAGTTCCAGACCGCCGAATATGGTCCCGTTCCGGCCGCATTAGCCGCGTTCACTCTCCAGTAATACTTAGTCAATCCTGTCAGCCTGTTTGCAGGGACAGAAAGTCCTGTTCCTGTCACACCTGCCGTGTCAATCTGCGTCGTTGCAAACAGACTATCGGTTGATACCTGAAGTCTGTAGCTGACTGCTCCCGGCACTGCCGTCCATGATATTGCGGGAATAAGTGTCACACCTGTCGAATTGTTAGCCGGGAATACGAGCACAGGAGCGGCGGGAATCGAAACTATCGTAGTGAATTTCCATATACTGCTGTATGCCGCCCAGCCGATTTGATTCTTAGCCTGTACTCTCCAGTAATAATTGTTAAGGTTTAAAAGTGATGTAACTGATTTTACGGTATCGGTTAAAGTGGAATCTATTGTAACTACGGCAGTGAACAATGAATCGGTTGCAAGTTCAAACCTGTAGTTTGTTACTGCTTTTGGGTCATCATTTTCAGCACCCTTATTTGAATTACCATCGAACAAATTAAAGACCTGGTCAACTGCTTTGAACCATTTGAAAGTCAGATTAATAGGCTGATTCACGGCATTATTAGAGGGAGAATATAGTGTAACAGTTGTCGGGACACCGATTGTTTTGAATGTGAACACTGAACTGAAATTGCTCCATCCGCCTGTATTCTTCGCCCTTACTTTCCAGTAATAATTAGTAAGCGGAGCCAGATTAGTTAATATTTTAACAGAGTCTGTTAATAATGAATCGTTAAAAATAATATTAGTAAATCCGGCGTCAGTCGCCATAAGAACATTATATCCTGTTGCAAACTGAGATTTACTCCATACTAAATTCAGGTTTAACGGATTACCCGTAGAATTATTAGCAGGTGTAAAAAGTACGGGCGCGACAGGAGCAGACGGTATTGTAGTAAAGCTGAATGCACTGCCAAAAGGCGCCGTACCGGTTGTAGTTATACCGGCAACTCTCCACCAATATACTGAGCCGTTACTCAGCCCCTGTATGTGTATGGAATCGGCGATTAACACAGAATCAAGAATGGCAGTTGTAAAAGCAGAATCAGCCGCAAACTGCACCCTGTATGAATTTGCATAAGAAACCGTATTCCAGTCAAGCGTTAAGCTGAGAGACTGATTAACTGCGTTATTCGCGGGCGAAACCAAAACGGCGTAATCTAACAACGGAGCATCAATTAACTGCAATGCAACGGGAGTTAATCCGCCTGAAGGGTTTACTGTGTTTGCGCCGCTTTGCCATAAACCGTCAGCATCTGTGTTGAATGACATAAGACTGCCCGTAATTTTATCCCTCTGTTCAATTCTTCTTACGCCGTTAGCGTTATTATTCGGAATTACGCTTCCCCATCTTCCGTTTTGCGCATTTACATTAGTAGAATAGAAAGCGACAATACTTGCTACAGTAACGCCTTCATCTTCCAGATAAGTTTGGGATAATGGTCTTCCTGTTCCGACGGTATTGTCATAAACCGAGACAATATTTTTCGGGAATGCCGCGGAGATTCCGTATATACCAGTCGCGCAGGAATCGGCAGAATTAGTCGAAAAGTTAACTACCTTTATGGAATCGTTAAGCGCATTCCTTGATACCAGCGCGCCAAGTGAATCCCCGATTGCGATTGAGGGTATTATATATTTCCCAGCCGTAAATCTCGCATTGGCGGTATTCACGATTGAGAACCATCCTGTATAAGTTCCGCTTCCGTTTGCCCTGAATACATCATAACCACCGGCAGTTGTCAGGCTCGTGGATGTTGTATATCTGAAGTTTGCACTGTCAGGGTTAATAAACATAGGATTCCCTGCTCCGACGGAAGTACTTCCGAAGTCAGCAAAAGCAGAGCCGGAAGAATAATATCTGTAGAGTTTATTCGGTACGAGATTAATCAGTGTTGCTCTTATAACCACGGGCAGTCTTGTTGTACCGCCGCAGCTCATAATCTGAGGAATAATAACCGAATTAAAGTTAGATTGTGATAATAATGTCGGGTCTGTAACCGGTATTACATTAATTTCTGTCCCTGCGCTCCAGCTTGTTCCATTTCTCGTAAAAAATTTAAAATAATATGGTATTCCGTTTGATAATCCTGTTACGGTTTGCCCCGTTGCAGAGCCTTTATAAACCACATACCCTGCGCCGAAAGGAGTTCCGCTTCCATAATGTAAATTATATGTATAAGCCGACCCGTCTCCAGTTGGTGCAGTAGTAATTGTTCCGCTTGATGCAGTTATCATTATTTCGTTGTAACATCCCGCCGGATTTGTCCAGTTCAAAGTTACCTGTGCGTCGCCGCCCGTTCCTGATGGAACGGTTACATTAGCAGGAATGACAGACTGAAATGTTTTTGTTCCGCCGGCAAAGGCAGAGCCGTATAAATTACCTGATATAAAAGTAAGGTCGGAAATAGTTACAGCATTTACATTTATAGTATTGCCTGAAGTAGCTGAGCAGGGAATATCTGTTGTTATGAAAATATATCCGGTTGAACCAAAATTGATAAGCTGATTTATCCAGCCCGGAAATACCTGCAAACCTGCACCTAACGATGTGGCTTTTGCAGAAAGCAATGCGTCGGTTACGGGGTCAAACGTATTATCCGCAGAGTACCAGGCTTTCAGATTTGTCAGGTCAGCGGCGATATAACTGCCTGCGGTAGTAATTTGCAAACCCGATAAAGTTGCGTTAGCAGTTATAACGGCTAAATTAAAACTATAAATAACATTATTTGCAGTATTTTGTGTAATCGAGCCCGCAGGGACTGCCGGATTAAGAGAGCTTAATGTTATAGCCGGTGTTAAGCCGTTGATAGTTTGTGTGTTGCCCGTAAGAGACACGGCATTGCCGGACATTGTGACCAGACTGCCGCCTGCGTTGAGTAAATTTGTTGTATAGTTGTTACTATTTATTGTATTATTTTTATCAATTTTTAAGCTGAGCGTATTTCCGCTTATTGGTGCGGCTGTTACGTCAGCTTCTATAATGTAAGATCCGCTTGATGACTGATTAACATAAGAAAACGTAAGTCCGGGAAAAACAATATCAGAGCCGCTTACCGTACCGGTGACAGTAGTACTTGCAGACCGTTCCGAAGGAGAAATCGTGCCGTTAGAGTCTGCATCAAACACTAAACGAAAAGCACTGAAGTCGGTGTTTAAGTTTGCCGTTCCCGTATTAGTAACTGTTATTTTTTTCATAACAACGTTACCTTCGTCTGCAGAATAAGCGAATGCAAACACTTTGTTATTTATTGTATTTGATGAAATGTTACCTGCCGGAGGGTTAAAACTTCCTAAACCCACAGTTGATTTTGTCGGGGAGAACGCTAAACCGCGAAAAGCATTATTTCCCGTTAAAGTTCTTAACGTTGTCGTTGTTACGGTGCCTGTGCCGTTATCAGGCGCGCTTATTAAAGTTGTCGGATTGCAAGCGTATATTTTCGCTCCATTTGGTCCCGACAAGTTAAAAGTGTATCCTGCCCAATCTACTGCAATACCGTAACCGGTAAAACCGGAAGTAATCAATGTACCTCCTGACCAAACGCCGCCGCTATATGTACTTCTGTAAATACCGCCCGACGTTGAAGCAACATAATAAATTGTTAAACTATCGGGACTGATTGAAAACCCATAAGTGTCTGTATTTGCCGGAGTGAATAATCTTGTTGAAGTCGTGCCTGTGACAACCGGTTTACCAAAGCCAACACTATAAATTCCCTGGCTTCCTGCTCCTGTAGTATAGTACAATTGCCCGTTAAAAATATAACAAGCTCTGGTATTCGTCGAGGTGGTTGAGACTATTGTCACAGATGTACCATTTGTCGAGGTAGTAATTCCAACCGTCGAGCCGGACATCCAATAATTTGTTAAATCTTCGCTTACCGCTCCCCTCAAGCTATTGCTTCCGCTAAGAAAGTTAGAACCGCTGATACCCGAACCCATTATACCAGTACCATTTAATGTTCTTACAACTGAATTAGTTGTAAAAGTAGTGTTTGCGGCTCCTATTAACGCATTATAACCTGTTATTAAAATATACCTGCCGTTTTCAGAGCGGGAGATTTCTCCGACTGCAGTTGACGTACCTGCCACTACAATGTCATTTGCTCCCAACGTAGTGGGAGATGACGGTAAAGCAACATAATAATTTGGTGAGGTTTGTGATGAACCTGTATTTACGTACTCCTCCATAATGATGGCGGTTCCGGTGGATGTGAGTGCAGAACCTGATGTAACCTTGAAAACAATCAGGTATCCGTCATTAAAATTGGATGTCGTCTGTCCCCTGCTCACATTTGCTGTTATCAGCAATAAAAATGCAATTGCGAAAGCCTTTGTAAAATTTTTCATTGTTTTATTATTTAAATCACTTAATAAATTATTAAATAGGTGTATAATACAATAATAAATATCTATCATATTTATCTTAATAAGCTATGCGATTTTATATGATTTATCAAGTATAATTCACATCGATGGAAAGTTCTTTTCTCTGCGTAACTCTGCGTCTTCTCTCTGTGATCTCTGTGTAACTTCTTTTGCTCTTATTCTCAGGAAAGTTCTTCTCTCTCGTAACGTCTTTTGCTCTTATTCTCGGGTTCGGGTTAATTCGTGTCTAAAGTCTGATATTACTTTTCTTTATATTTTTTCTTGCCCGATGTTTCTTTTACGGTAAGCGAGGGTTGTTTTTTCCTTGAATAGCTTGTGCGTTTTTGTTTTAAGACTTTAATTGCTGATTCAGACAATCCGGATATATCCGAAATGAACTTCATATCTAAACCTTTAGATAACATTTTTAAAGCAACAGAAGTTTGATTTTCGGAAATTCCCTCTTTTATTCCCTCTTTAATTCCCTCTTTAATTCCCTCTTTTCTGCTGATTCGTTCTACACTTGAAATATATTCCACTTTTTTTATCTCCTCTAAATTATGAATTTTTAAAATTAGCTTTTTTTCTAATGCTTCCGGTAAACTTACCAAAAAATCTATGAATAAAAATACTTCAGTTGTTTTATATTCGCTATAACCTTTTTCAATTAACTTTTCTATCAATTTTATTTTCTTTTCATATCTTCTTTGCGTTGAGTCCTTTGTATCAATTGCAGATAAATATGCCAAAGTAATATCCGCAAAGGCATTCTGCTTATCGCTCAATTCCTCTTGTTTTGTGCGATATTCTAAAAGTTTTGCCGTAGGATATTCGAGCAGTATTTTACAGCCAAGCAATTCATATTCATATTTTTCAGGCTTCCAGGTTTTGCTTTCATCGCATAGCAATGCAAAACTCGCAACCTTGTGTTCATATTTATCAAATATTCTGTAATTATAAACATACATTCGCTTTTCAAAGTTCTTATCCTGTGTATTTTGGATTTCAATATGAACCAAAATCCATTCCTCTTTTCCTGATTTTAAAAAAACCTTTACAAGCTTATCAACAAACTTTTTCCCTGAAATGTTTTTAGGTGAAATTTTCTCCAGCTCTTTGTCAAGGAATACAAACTTCCGCTTCCAGTTGATTTTTTCAAATGCGGACGGAAAATATAACCCCATAAAATCC
>JAPLFI010000210.1 GCA_026390755.1 Ignavibacteriota bacterium | reverse complement strand
ATTTTTCCGGTGATGTTTTCCAATCCGGTTTTATTTTCCTTAGCACAGGCAATCAGCATTGACATCAGCGGCAGTGCACTATATCCCGCATTCATGAAAACCGGGAATTTTTTCAGGTCAATGGTATTAAGAGCTATTGACAGGTCAGTTGTATTTGAAAGTGACGTACCGCCCGCTCCGACGTCTTCTTTTGAACCGCTATCCGGGTCATTCAACTTTAAAGTTGCTTTATCGGGTGTGATATAAATCGCATTTTGTCCGCGCTCAAGGTCGCAGAGCAAAGCCCGGTTTAATTCTTCAACCGATGAGTACGGCATTTCCTGAGCAATTTTCCACATTCCGGCGTGACAGCCGCCCGAATTCGCTCCGCGAATGTAATTGCCGAAGCCGGGAAACGCTTCTTCTGTTTTAATTTTATCGAGGTCTTCCTGAGTGTAAATCGGAGAGAGGTTTATTTCTTCGTAAGTTTTTGTGATTAATTTCTTTTCGAAAGGTATGCCTTTCAGGTCTTTTTCAACGACTTTTTTCCATTCTTCGATAGTGGTACAGGGAAAGTCATTTCGAAGGTTAAGCTCATCAGATAGTTTATCCATGTGAAATGTTTTACATTATAAAAGTAATCGTACAATATTGTAAATTTAAATGTAAGATTAAATTCACTTTTTCGGTTAACCATAATTAAAGAGGCTTTTTCATTAAATTTACAAAAAGAAGTCACAGCCAAGATCCTTTTTACCACCAAAACACGGAAACACTAAAAAGAACAAGAGCTAAGATCCTTTGCCTGTTTTATAAAAATGTAAAACATAATCACTAAAAACTTGTCCTGAACCCTGTCCTGAATTTATTGCAGGATACGATTTTGCTCTTATTATCAAAAAGTTCTTCTCAGTGCAACTCTGCGTCTTCCCTGCCTGCCTGTCTATGCCAGGTAGACGGCAGGCAGGTCTGTGACCTCTGTATAACTTCTTTTTATTACACATATCTATTCAATATTAGAATTCAGCCAAATATTATAAGTAAAACCTCAAAATTTGCTTGTTTTTAGATGTTTAAAAATTCAACAATGCACTGTATAAAAATTAAGCAGCAAAAATGCGCCCTATTTAACAAAAACAACACAATTTAATAGTGTGTATATAATTTCAACACACTGGCGTTTATTGAGTTTTACAGAAGCATTTTAAATATTGTTTTATCAGTTTATTACAGCCCTATCAAACTTGCTATTATTTGGCACGGTAATTGCATCATATAATTACAAAAACAAACTTAAAGACAAAGGAGAAACATCATGGTTATCATATTCTTAATACTCACAATAGCACTGGCAATAACAATAGATTATCTTTTCATCAAAAAGAAAGCAAATGTACCTTCTACATCAGATATTAATATAGTGAGTCCGCTTGTATTCTCAAAAAGGGATAAATTATTTCCGGAAGGATTCCTTTATTCAAAAGGTCATACATGGGCAAGGACAATTGACGAAAGCAGAGTAAAAATCGGTATTGACGATTTTGTCATAAAAGCTCTCGGAAAAGTTAAATTAGATTCAATCGTAAAAACAGGAACAAGCATAAGGAAAGGCGATGTTATTTTCAGCGCTCATTATGAAAATTCGAGTATTAACTTCCGTTCACCGATTGAAGGAATAGTAAATCAGGTCAATGCTGATGTAATCGGCAGAACCATAAGAGACCCGTATGAAAAAGATTGGGGCGTTGTTATAAGACCTTCAAATTTACAGGAAAACTTAACGGCTCTTATCAGCGGAAAAGAAGTTATGCACTGGATGAAAGGCGAATTTAAACGTCTGAAGAACCTGTTAGCTGATAATTCATACACTCCCGAACTCGTCGGTGTGACAATGTACGACGGCGGAAACATTGTAGAGGGCGCCGTTTCTTACATTAAAGAAGACGGTCTTAAAGATTTCGAGGAACAATTTCTGAAGTTCTGACATTGCATTTTACTTAGTTAAGAGTAAATTAACTGATACAATACCCGGATTTTATGCGAAATCCGGGTATTTCTTTTTAAATTGATAGTTTAGAATTACTGTGGTAATTTGAAACATAATTGGTCTTATGAATGTAAAACTCTTCAATAAACTTAGTTTCAGGCTGTTCTTTGTAACTTCACTGATACTTATTCTCATTTTCTCGTTGCATACGTATATAACTATCAGCAATCTGCAGGAGGATATCACGAAATTAAGCGAGCAAAGCGCTTTTAATATCAGTGATATTATTAAACGTTCAACAAGATACAGTATGATGCTCAATAAACGGGACGATATATATCAGATCATAAAGACAATCGGGACAGAGCCGGGCGTGAAACGAATAAGAATATACAATAAGCAGGGCGTCATTACTTATTCGACTGATTCAACCGAACTCATGAAAACTGTTGATATGACAGCAGAAGCCTGCGTTGTTTGTCACGACGGTTCAACAAAACGTTACGTTTCATCCCCAAAAGACAGCATCCGAATTTTCAATTTAACAAAAGATGAACGCGTTCTGGGTCTTATAAACCCGATTGCCAACGAGCCGGATTGTTATAATGCGGATTGTCACGCGCATTCGCCCAAAAACAAACTGACGGGTGTGCTCGATGTTATGGTATCTATGAAAGCGGCAGACCATACGATTAGTACAAACCGAAGAAATATTATTATTACATCACTGCTCATAACATTATTCATTTCCGCCTTCAGCGGTTTGTTTATACTTTTCCTTGTGAATAAACCGCTTAAGAAACTTCATGTGGGCATCGCCGAACTCGGAAAAGGAAACCTGGATTACAGGATTAAGATAAGAACGCGCAGTGAACTGGGTAAAATTGCGGGGGAGTTTAACGATATGTCAAAAAAACTTTCGCTTGCTTATAATGAAATAAAAGACCTGTCGGATAACCTGAACGTTAAAGTCGAAGAAAAAACAAAGGAACTGAAATCAATTTACGGGCAGATTGTTCAGATGGAAAAACTTGCTTCACTCGGCAAACTAAGCGCAACAGTTGCGCACGAAATTAATAATCCTCTTGAAGGTATTCTTACTTACAGTAAGCTGATAGCGAAGAAATTAAAAGAGGTAAATACAGACGGACTTCACGATAAAAGCATTAAATACCTTACGCTGATATCCGAAGAATCTTCCCGCTGCGGGAAAATTGTGAAAGACCTGCTGTTATTTTCTCACAGGGATAACGAAGAATTCATACAGGCTGACCTCGTGCAGATTATTGACAAGTGCGGAATGCTTATAAATCACCATCTCGCGATGAACAACCTTACACTCGTTAAGAATTGCAGGTTCGAGTCTTTTGTAATTGTCTGCCATCCGCAGAAAATTCAGCAGGCGCTCATATCGCTTTTAATTAATTCTATAGAGTCTATGACAAACCGCAGCGGCAGTATAGAATTACGTCTCGAAGAGGAAAAAGGAGAGGCGGTAATTCATGTAATTGACCAGGGATCGGGAATTCCCGAGAAAGATTTACCGCATATTTTTGAACCGTTTTTTACTACAAAAGAAGCCGGCAAGGGAACAGGACTCGGTCTTGCAGTTGTATTCGGAATAATAAATTCACATAAAGGAAAAATTGAAGTCGAGAGAAGCACGGCGGCAGGAACAACTTTTAAAATAACATTACCAATAGAACAGAATTACTAAAATGAACAAAGAAAGTATTTTAATTGTAGATGACGAAAGAATCGTAAGGGAATCCCTCACGCACTGGTTTGAAGAAGAAGGTTACACTTTAAGTTCAGCCGAAAGCGGTGAGGCGGCGCTTAAGATATTTGACAAAGGGAAATATGACCTTGCTCTTCTCGATATGAAAATGCCGGGAATGAGCGGACTTGAATTGCTGACTAAGATAAAAGAGATTGACAATGATTGTTTCGTCATTCTCATAACTGCATTCGCGTCTGTGCCGACCGCTATACAGGCTTTGAAAGACGGAGCTTATGATTACGTTACAAAGCCGGTTGACCCGGACGAGCTGAACAATCTTGTTCGTAATGCACTTGAACAGAGAAGGCTGAGAAAAGAAAATGCACAGCTGAAAGATAAGATTGAGCTGTTAGTTGTTCCGGAAAACCTCGTCGGCGAAAGCATCCAGATGAAGAAAGTTCTTGAGATGGTTACTACAGTGGCGGCAACCGACACAACAGTTATGATACGAGGCGAAAGCGGCACCGGAAAAGAACTTGTTGCCAAAGCTATTCATCAGAACAGCAGAAGAAAATATTTCCCGATAATCACCGTAAATTGCGGAGCGCTGTCGGAATCCCTGCTCGAAAGCGAATTATTCGGACATGAAAAAGGTTCTTTTACGGGCGCGCATTTCAGGCGTAAAGGAAAATTTGAAATAGCGAATGGCGGCACAATTTTCCTCGATGAAATCGGAACTATATCGGTTAAGATGCAGGTGGAAATTCTGCGTGTTATCGAATCACGCAAGTTTAACCGCGTCGGCGGGAATGAAATTGTGGAAAGCGATTTCAGAATTATTACTGCGACGAACGAAGACCTTGAAAAGTTAATTGAAGAAGGGAAATTCAGGAAAGACCTGTATTACAGGCTTAATGTAATTACATTACCTATACCACCGCTCCGTGAAAGGAGAGAAGATATACCGATTCTGGCGGAACATTTTCTGAAAAAATACTGCGAAATGATGGGGCGGAATGTTAAAGGTATTTCTGCCGAGGCTATGGATTTTATGATGAACTATCAATGGCCGGGAAATGTGCGTGAACTCGAAAACGCGATTGAAAGAGCTGTCGTTATCGGAAAAACTGACTTAATAAAAGCCGAAGACCTCCCTTTCAATAAAAGCAATACGAATGCTGATATTTCTCCCGAAGGCGATCTCAGCCTTTCGGCAATTGAAAAGAAATATATAGAAAAAGTACTCGAGCAGAATAACTGGAATATCTCACGAAGCGCCAATTTGCTGAAGATTGACAGAGTTACATTATACAATAAAATGAGTAAATTCGGACTTCGAAAACCATCCTGAATATGGACCTGAATATCGCGCCTCTTGGATTCTCGAATGACCACCTTTTACGCAGGTTAATTCTCACACTTTCACACATTTTCAGGGAAGTGAAAGTATTTTATCCTTTGATTAATGTTGAGAATTCATATTCAATCACCCGAAGACAGTACCACTCAACACACATACTTGAATCGGTAATTAAATCAAGTGCCAACACGCAGGGATATCACCTGATTTTAACGGAACTTGACCTTTTTGTGCCGGTGCTGACATATATTTTCGGCGAGGCACAGCTAAAAGGCAGATATTCAATTGTTTCCCTGCGGCGTCTGCATGAAGAATTTTATTCCGAAGATTCAAACGATGAAATTTTGTTTGAACGTACGAGAAAAGAAGTACTGCATGAGCTCGGGCATAACTTCGGTTTACATCACTGCATAGACTGGGACTGTGTTATGCACTCTTCCAATAACGTCGAGGAAGTAGATATTAAAGGAGAATATTACTGCCGTTTTTGTGTTAATGAAATCAGAGTAAATAACATCGCTATTCCCGAATTTATACAATTTCCCTGATTATTTACAATATTATTATAGTCAGAATCTCCACAACAGACAATAATTACTGTTTTTCTTTTATTAATAAAACAAGTTAAATCAGTTGCTATTGGTTATTCTTTTGTTTAACTTGTCCACGATAGAAAGCATAATCGTGCACTCGCAAGTATGCTTCCCGTTTTTTATTATTGAGAAAGTTTTATTTCATTGAATGTAATTTCTGGTTTTCTTCAGTTTTCAACTTCATTTGACAT
>JAPLFI010000404.1:10953-16626 GCA_026390755.1 Ignavibacteriota bacterium | reverse complement strand
TCGAATCCTTTCGGGAGTACTAAATCACTGTTTTAACAGTAATAAAATTTACTTGAGTAACAAGGTAGTAACAGAAATTATTGAAATAACTACTTTACTCAATGCCACGTTTTATTTCCAGATCTCCGCTGAATCAGCTATTAAAACTATTTAATATCTAACTTAATTATTTGACTTTTCTATCTTGGTAAAAATTGCAATCTTGAAACGATTTTTATTCATATGTATTATTTTATAACATCGGCTAATATATATACAAATTTTAATTCCGAAATTTCAATGAAATATTACTTGCTTTTTACAAACCATGTGCTTAACTTATAAGTGAAGTTAAAAGGATTTGAAATAGTTGAGTTTTATTTGGGCGAAAAAGCTGGGTTTTATACTATAAAACTTTATGGTGAATCTGAAACTGAAACCGATAAATTTCTTAATAAATTTACATTAAAAATAAATTAAGCAAATTTCCGAAATTTCACGAAAAATTGCATTAATGGCAAATAAGAGGGGCTGTTTAGAAACCCTTTTGTCAAAAGAATATGGCAGCATATATAAATTTTCAGAAGGGGATTTAAGACTTTATTGTTTATTATTTGGTAAAGTTTCAATTGTTTTAGGTGGTGGTGGTGTTAAAAAAGTTAGAGCAACGCAAGATTCTATTGAGTTAACTCAATATGTTGCTCTTTTAGATTTTGTGGATAAAGAAATTTTAAAAAGAATTATTAGTAATGAAATATTTGTTACTGATAATAGAATTACAGGCAATTTGATTTTTTATTTCGAAAACAATTAAATTATTTATGAGCGAAGTATTTAAAAGATTATTAAAAAGAATACCTTCTTTCAAGAAAAGAATGACAAGAATATCCGTCGATATTGGCGCGCAAATATTCGAGTATATGAAAGAAGCAGGTATTAATCAACGACAACTTGCCGAAAAACTTGATAAAAACGAGTCCGAAATCTCTAAATGGCTTAATGGAAGTCATAATTTCACTATTGAAACTATTGCCAAAATTGAAGATGTTTTTGATAAAGATATAATTTTGGTTCCTTTGTTTGCAAAAGAAGATTTAAATATAAAATATCAAGTTAGTAGCAAAGGTTTAATATCTTCTTCACTTCCGACTAAATGTAAACTTTGGGGTTTAGGCCCGGCTGATTTAAGCATAAATGATTTAGAAAATTCTTTTCAAAGCAACATCGGCTTTCAAACTTTTTCTTCAGATTCTTATCAAAAAACAGGTACTTAAAATGGAAGATAACAATAAATTAATTGAATTTGGGATTAAAGGAATATTCGTTTCCGAATTTAATGTCAAAATTTGTGATGAATTTATTAAAGCGAACATTGAATCAAAAGATGGTATTATTAATTTTACATTTGAAATATCATGTGTAAACAAAGCTGCAATTCCTGATAATCTTGTTCATGTTCTGGTTAATATCAAAGTATATTTAGACGAAGAAAAGAAAATACAACTGGGTAATCTTTCCTTAACAAATATATTTTTTATAAAGAATTTAGATAAATATGCCAATAAAGAAAATAATACTTATAGTTTACCTGAAAATTTCGAAGTCTCGTTAATCAGTATTTCTATTTCTCATACCCGCGCAATTTTATTGGCAAAGTGTGCGGGTACATTTTTACAAAATGCAGTGTTACCAATTGTGGATCCAAAAACTTTTGTTAAGAAAGCTACATAAAAATAGCTCTTGATAATTATTTCGCGTTTTCGATAACTGTATTTAAAATTTGCCGAACGGAGTTTTCCCGGTAATCCATTTCTTTCAGTAGCAACTTCCCCCCTATTTATATTATTTCTCTTCATTGTTTATATTTGTATTTTGTTGAACCGGTAAATCGTCCCTTTGAAATTAAATGTTTCATAACTATTAATTTACATGTCAGCTAAGGAAGCTCAGGCAAGAATTAAAATAAATAAACTTCTCGAAGAAGCCGGATGGCATTTCTTTGATTCCGAAAAGGGAAATGCTAATATCATCCTTGAAAATAACACTAAAATCACTCAAAAGCACATCAACGAACTCGGCGATAATTTCGAGAAAACTTCAAATGGATTTATTGATTACCTCCTGCTCGATGACAAAGGTTTCCCTTTTATTGTTCTCGAAGCCAAAAAAGAAGAGGTAAATCCGCTTTTCGCGAAAGAACAGGCTCGTAAATATGCCAATTCCCAAAATTGCCGCTTTGTAATACTGTCAAACGGCAACCTGCATTACTTCTGGGACCTGCTCAAAGGCAATCCGAACGTTATCTCAAAGTTTCCCTCGCCGGCAACTGTCATTGGTTATAAATCTTTCAAGCCCAGTCCGCAGTCTTTGATTAACGAAGTCGTTAAAGATGATTATATTGTCAAAACGCAAAAGCCCCTCTACGCCCAGGATCCCCGCTATATTGACGATTCTCAGCGTAAGAATTACATCGAGGAAAACAAACTCCGCTTCCTTCGTTATTATCAGGTGCGGGCTGTCGAAAGGATACAGGAAGAAGTCAAAGCAGGCAAAGACCGTTTCCTTTTTGAAATGGCTACCGGTACGGGAAAAACTCTCATCGCTTCTGCAGTCATTAAATTATTTCTGCGTTCAGGCAATGCAAGGCGCGTTTTATTCCTGGTTGACCGTCTTGAACTCGAAGACCAGGCAGATAAAGCTTTCAAGGAACATTTGCGCAACGATTATAAGTCCTGCATTTATAAAGAAAACCGCGACGACTGGCGTAAATCCGAAATCGTAGTTTCAACTGTTCAGTCATTTCTTTTCAATAACAAATATAAACGTATTTTTTCCCCGACTGATTTCGATTTAGTCATTTCGGATGAAGCTCATCGCTCTATCGGCGGCAATAGCCGTGCCGTATTTGAATATTTCATCGGCTATAAGTTAGGTCTAACTGCAACTCCTAAAGATTATCTCAAGAAAATTGATGCAAAAAAACTTAGCCAGAAAGACCCACGTGAGCTCGAGCGCCGTATGCTTCTCGATACATATAAAACCTTCGGTTGTGATGACGCCAAACCCACATTCCAGTATAGCCTCCTGCAGGGTGTCAAGGATGGTTTTCTTGTTAATCCTGTCGTTGTAGATGCACGTACGGAAATTACAACTCAGCTTCTTTCCGATGAAGGATATATAGTCCCGGTCATAAATGAAAAGGGCGAAGATGATACGGAATCATTTTTCCAGCGTGATTTCGAAAAGAAATTTTTCAGCGATAACACAAATAAAATTATCTGTAAAACATTTCTTGAGAATGCTTTTCGCGATCCCGTTACTGATGAACTCGGCAAATCTATTATTTTTTGCGTTAGTCAGAACCACTCCGCTAAAATCACACAAATCCTGAATGTATTTGCGGATAAAGCTTTTCCCGGAAAATATAATTCCGATTTTGCTGTTCAAGTCACTTCATCGGTTAATAATTCTCAGCAGTTTACGCTCAATTTTACTAATAACAATCTCGGCGGCTCGGGTAATTTCAATCCTCTTTATAAAACAAGCAAAACAAGGGTTTGCGTCACTGTCGGTATGACGACTACGGGATACGATTGCCCCGATTTGCTCAATGTATGTTTAATGCGCCCCATTTTCTCGCCTACTGATTTTATACAGATAAAAGGCAGAGGAACAAGAAAGCACAATTTCTTAAAGACGCTTCTCGACAAGGAACTGGCAAAACAAATTCCGCAGCCTGATAAATTAAATTTCAAGTTATTCGATTTCTTCGCCAATTGCGAATATTTCGAGGAAAAATTTAATTATGACGTAATATTAAAACTTCCTGTAGAGCGTCCATCCGAAGGCGGAGGTGGTGGTATCATATATGATGATTTTAGTAACTTCGACCCCGACCCTCTGAAACTAATGACGGTTAGCGAAGTCGGCTCCAAAGGAATGAAAATTGATCGTATGTATTTTGACCATTTCGAAGACATCATCAAAAAGGATGCCGAAATCCAAAAACTTAACGAACAAAATGATTTAGATGCTATCGAGAAATATATTTTGCAGAATATTTTAGATAAACCTGAGGAGTATTACAATCTTGAAAAACTCCGCGATTCCATGAAAGTTGATAGACGTCTAACCCTGCGCGAAATTATAGAGAAAGTATTGGGATATATTCCGTACTTTAAAAGCAAAGACGAATTACTGGAGGATGAGTTCGACCGCTTCGACACCCGTTATCTGCCTGATGAGGATTCATTCATTTACGCCAAGAATTTTTTCAAAAGTTATATTACGGATACCGATTTCCGAAATATTATTGAAAGTAAGAATTTCGCTTTGCTGAATACCAATCCCAATGGCAATGTTTATAGAAATCTTTCTCCTGAAATGCGTACACTAATCCCGGAGTATATTAAAGACAACGTTTCATTAAACAGATATATGGCTTAAAACTATGCTTGATAACGAAACCAAAAGAAGAATTGATACCGCCCGGGATATATTAGTAGGGAAAGTACCCGACCCTAAAAGTCAGGTTGAGCAAATCACTATTGCCCTTATCTATAAGTTTATGGATGATATGGATAAAGAGTCTGTAAGTTTTGGCGGCTCCGCTACTTTCTTCTCTGGTGAATATAAGAAGTACAGTTGGACAAAAATATTCGACCCCAAACTCGGCGGTCACGAAATGCTTACTCTTTACGGCGAAGCAATAATAAAGCTGAATGTAAATCCTAAAATCCCTCAGCTTTTCCGTGATATATTTAAGAACGCGTATCTTCCTTACCGTGACCCCGAAACATTGAAACTGTTTCTAAAAACAATAAACGAATTTAATTATGACCATAGTGAGCGTCTTGGTGATGCTTTCGAGTATCTCCTTTCTGTTCTCGGTTCTCAGGGCGATGCTGGTCAGTTCAGAACTCCCCGCCATATCATAGATTTCATAGTTGCTGTGTTAGAACCTCAGAAAGATGAAACCGTATGTGACCCAGCTTGCGGCACCGCCGGTTTTCTCATTTCTTCTTACAAATATATTGTTGAGCATAATACAAAGAAACAGGTGGGCGACTTGCTCACGCCCGATGAACGGAAAACAATGATGCAGAATTTTGTCGGTTATGATATTTCACCCGATATGGTTCGTCTCAGTTTGGTAAATATGTATCTGCACGGTTTTTCTGTTCCAAAGATTTATGAATATGACACTCTCACAAGCGAAGACCGTTGGAGCGAATATTATGATGTTATCACGGCAAATCCTCCTTTTATGTCTCCTAAAGGCGGAATTAAACCTCATAAAAAGTTTTCCGTTCAGGCTGCGAAGTCCGAAGTCTTGTTTACTGATTATATTGCGGAGCATATTAATCCGACATCAGGCAGGGCAGGTATAATCGTCCCAAATGGTATCGTTGCCACTTCTCAAACCGCTTACAAGCAGTTGCGAAAATTGCTCATTGAGCAGAGTTTAATTGCTGTTATCTCTTTGCCCGCAGGGGTTTTTAATCCCTATAGCGGTGTAAAAACGTCAATCTTGATTTTAGATAGACGTCTTTCAAAAAAAACAGAGAATATTCTTTTCGTTAAAATTGATAATGACGGATTTGATTTAGGTGCACAGCGCCGTGAGATTGAAAAAAATGATTTACCGTCTGCTTTGCAAATAATTACAAACTATAAAAGAAATCTTGCTAATAA
>JAPLFI010000404.1:0-10900 GCA_026390755.1 Ignavibacteriota bacterium | reverse complement strand
CAGGAAATATTAGAAAATAAAGATATTATTTTAAATTCTGAAAGATATATTAAAGCTTTAAAATTGCAAACAGTTTTTGAAATTGTAAAAGTAGCTCCTTTCATAGATTTCATCAGAGGGGTCACGTATTCAAAAGACGACGAAGTATCGAAAAATGGAATTAAAATTTTAAGGGCAAATAATATTACAATTGATAATTGTCTCGATTTGTCAGATATAAGGGAAATTGGAATAAATTCAAAAGTTAAACCATCTCAAAAGCTTTATAAAAATGATATATTAATATGTACAGCAAGTGGCAGCGATGATCATGTTGGTAAAGTTGCATTTATTGAAAATAATATGGATTGTTATTTCGGTGGTTTTATGGCTGTAATAAGAACTAATGAAAAATTATTAGCGAAATATCTTTATGAATTATTAAAAACGAATAATTTCAGGGTACATTTAAAGAATCAAATATCGAGTACCAGTATCCGTAATTTGAAATATGATATTTTCGAATCATTCGAAATCCCTCTCCCCCCATTAGATGTTCAACAACAAATTGTAAATGAAATAGAAAGCTATCAAAAAATAATAGACGGTGCTAAACAAATCGTAAATAGTTATACCCCAACTTTCGTTATAAACCCCAATTGGGAGATGGTGGAGCTGGGCGAAGTGTCATCATTAATGACCGGAGGAACGCCTACATCAACAGTTAAAGATTATTACGAGGGCGGAAATATTAACTGGATAGTTTCGGGTGATGTTCATAAAGGTGAAATATTTGAATGTGAAAATAAAATCACAGAAGCGGGAATGAAAAACTCAAATGCTAAATATCTCCCGGTTAATTCAGTCTTGATTGCTTTAAATGGTCAAGGTAAAACAAGAGGTACCGTGGCTATTTTAAAATGTATAGCAACTTGTAACCAGTCTATTGTTTCAATTTTACCAAATGATACGAAGCAATTGATACCTGAATTTTTATATTATCAAATGAAGGGGCTTTATCAGGTAATTAGAAATATTACAGGTGATAAAGAACGAAGCGGCTTAAATATGCCAATAATAAGAAGCATAAAACTTTATTTACCTCCTATTGATGAACAAAAATCCATTGTAAAAGCTATAGATGAGGAGTTGCATATAGTCGAACAAAACAAAAAACTCATAAAACTATTCGAGACCAAAATTAAAAACAAAATCGCCCGCGTTTGGGGAGAATAATAATTTTATTAATTTATTATAAAGTTAGATGTAAGTTGAAATATCAGATGCCTTTATCTAAAGAACTTCTAATCTTTATCAGCGTTATTTAATATTATATAAATCTATTTTCTCTCGATCAATTCGACGTTCAATAACAGAAGCCGATACCCCGAATACATCATTAATTGTTCCCGATAAATAGTTTTTTAAATAATCTGTTTTTTCCTCACTATTAAATTGCGGAATAATAGAAAGATACATTTTTATTTTATCTTTCTTTACTTGTATCTCTTTTATTAATTCATCTCTTGGAACGAGTAATCTGCCGGCAAATTCATATGCGTGTTTTTCTATCATTCCATATTGAAATTCAGGTATATTATTAATCAGCATAATCCATTCTTCAATACTATTAAAACTAAACTTACTGTAAATATCCTTATGTAACACGAAATGTCCTACTTCATGTGCTAAACTAAATCTTAGTCTTTTCTCGGATGCGGGGTTTTCACTAATTGCTTTATCAATTGTGATTTCCGTCATATCTTTTGATATAGAAGTTTCCATCCCTTCATATATGTGACACAGATTTTCTCTTGGTATAATTGTAATTCCAAGTTCAAATTCAATGATTTTCTCAATATCTACGGGAAGTCCTTTATCTCTCCAGTATTTCGCTCGGAAAGAATCCGCTTTTTCATAAATCTGGTTATTTGTATAATATGGCGCTTTAAATGTTGATAGTTCTTCTAAATCCATTTGTTATTTTATTTTTTAAGAATTTCTACCAATCTTCTTAAATCTTCTTCCGATGGTTTTATTCCTCGTGTAGTCCTGAAAAATATTGGTAGTTTTTCTAAAACTTCATCGTCGTCAAAAATATCCTTTGGAATTTTTCCTCTTGTTAAAGAGGCTAAATCAAAAAATTTCATCCAATCTTCACTGTTTTTTTTAATTCCAATTTGTTCTCCAATTGAAGTTAAATCTTCCTCTTTTTCTGGTGGGTTTAATAATCCCCTCTCTAATTTACTCCAATTACCGGCATCGTGTCCATAATTTCTACAAAATTCCCTTAACCCTAAACCGCATTTTAGACGATAAGTTTTAACAAATTCCCCAAATATATTTTTTGCCATTCCAATTACTCCTTTCAAGTACTTCTTTAAAATACTTCTTCAAGTTCTCGTTTTGAGTACTTTTTTTTGCTCTTTCTGTTTGTGTGTAGTATGGAACATACAACACAATAATAGATTTGTCAAGTTAAAAATTCTTATATTGCTATGCCATTTGTTCGTCTGCTAATTGAATTTTCAATATTCAAATAAAGTGCCTTTACCCGCCCTCATATTATTTATAATCGGTCGCACGCTTCGTTCGCTCAACTTCCCTTCAGTGCGGCACTTATCGGCAATACTACGAGTTTATTGAATAACTTCCTCCCTTCGTGGACAGTTCCTTTATTGTGCTTGCTGGGAAAAATCGGAATAATATTAATTCTGCCGTAGCTAAATCCCATCACCGCTTTTTCCCGCAAGCTTAAAAGAGCATTATCGCGCGTCGCAAGAACACCGCCGCATGGAATACGTGCCCCCGCCGTCCTCTCATTGATTACGCCCTGCTCGCAACTCGCAGTCGCAAAAAAGAGCCATTTGCGTTGCGTCGGTTGGTTTGCAATGCTGTCCTTCCGCTCCGCGCCGGCGCAAAAACGGCGCCGCCTTCTCGTCGCTGATTTGTCAGTGGGCTAACATTGGCAATGGTCTCGTTTGCTCTTTTTGCTCCTGGCTCAAACAAGCGGGCAGGGCTCGGCATCATGTAGGAAGGATAGACAAAGAAAAAAAGCAAAGAACGAAAAAACACATGCCAAAAAAATCGTTTGTCATGGTTTTTTCACGCTTTTTTCTTTGTCATTTTATCTGATTATTTTTTTAATCCTTTCTCATAGAACCCAAAAAGAAAGGATTAAAAAAATGAAACAATCAGATAAAATAAATTTGAAAATAAAAAAAGTTATAGAAAATAAAGTTAATTATTTTGAATTAAGTCAAAGTGATAAATGTAAGATATTTAATAAAGGTAGTAAAAATGATAAATATGAATTTAAGTATAAAGATATGAATGAATATTTGAAAGATATATTAAATATAAAATAAATTATTTTTTTTGGTCATGCTTCCCCTTGTTACTCTAATTCCCGAACACGGCAAAACTCCGCCGCAAGAACTGCGCCTGCCGTTTGCCGTGTTCGGTCAATAAGCACCCCCTTCGTGGACAGTTTTTTATTGTGTTTGCGGGGAAAAGCGGAATATTATCTTTTCTCGTGGCTAAGTCCTTGCGCCGCTTTTCACACGCAAACTTAAAGAGCATTATAACGCCCGCATACTCCAAAACTCCGCCGCAAGAACTGTGCCTGCCGTTTGGCTTATGCGGGCGATAAGTAAACTCACTTCATGGTCAATGCGCCCTGCTCTCGTGTTGCCTTTCGTTCCGTTCGGCTCGCTTACGCTACGTCTCCACTGTCTTTCGGACGCGGCAAAATCGTCGGAAAATCCTGCGGAACGTCCGCCTACCGGGTTTTCCTTTGCCGCTCGTCAGACCGCAAAGAACGTGCGGACTGCCGCCGAAATCCAGCTTCGTCTGCGCTAACGCTCGCTTTCACTCCACTACAGGACAACACCAGAGCAGGTAATTATATAATTCGTTTATTGACGGTTGGTTGGTATTCGGACTTTTGCTTATCGTTCGCCGTTAAGAACGTTCGGACTCACGAAAAGCAAAAGACCGAAGTTTATTGAATGAACATTCCCCGAAGTGCCCCCGCCCTGCTCTCGTGTGTTCTCCGTTCCCTCTCCGCTTTTGTCACGGTTTTTGCCGGCAGGTGGAACATTGAAAATGCCGGATGCAAAAACTCGTGCCAAAAGCTCCGCTCTCACTGCGAAAACACCAGAGCAGGTAACAAAGTTTATTCGTTATTGTCGGTTGTTTTGATTTCGATGTATCGGCAGAGCTTGAAGAACATAAGCACTGCCTAAACATCGAGTCTAATATCAAGAACCGTTATTTACAGTCCCTCCGCCTGCTTTGATGTTGCTTTCCGTTTCCGCTCCGCTTTTGTCATGGTTTTTGCCGGTGTAAAAGCAATTATAGCACCGGTTGCAAAAAAACTCATGCCAAAAGCTCCGCTCTCACTACAAGCAACAACAAAGCAGTAATAATGTGTAATCGTTATTGATGGTTGCTTGGTTTCGGGCTTATGCTTAAATGCTGTCCTCGTTCCGTTCGTTCGTTTCGCTTCAGTCGGTTTCGGACGCGGCAGGAACATCGGCTGCAGCAACCGCAAAGAACGTACGGATGCTTCCGCCTTGCCGCTCGTCTGACCGCGAAGAACATGCGGACAGCCGCCGAAACCTCCTTTCCGCTCCACTCTCTACCGTCACTTGCGGAGCATATAAGCAAAAGCCCGAGTTAATAATTGCCTGCGGCGCTACTTCAGGAAGAACAAACTTTCAGGAAGAACTTAAGAACAGACTTTCAGGAAGAGCACGAAAACAAAAGAACTCCGCCGTTCCACTTCGCTGGCGCTCCGCTTCTCTTTGCTCGTTCATTTGTTTCCGCAGAACGTGACCGGTATCAGGACTTTGCTTTTCGCTCGTGCTTGAAAAGAACATGCTTGCACTCGCTTGAAAAGCAAAGACCTGAGTTGATTAATTGCCTGCGGCGCAACTTCAGGAAGAACAGACTTTCATGAAGAGCACGTAAAACGAAATGCCTGCGCCGCTGCGTCGCGCAAGAACGGCTCTCTCCGCTCTGCTCGGCATATCGTTTCCGCTAAAACTCCAATTTGTACCGGCTATTGTGCGTTCGCCTGCCTACAGCAGGTAGGCACCCGCTGTGAAGAACATGCGCGCGGGTTTCGCTCACGCAATAAGCCGTGTGTTATAATATCTTGCATTGCCAATCGTAACTATGCATAATTAACTGCTGTCCTCTCATTGGTTTGTTTCTTTGTCCTGCTTTTTGCCCGCAAGTACAGCGGATTGCAAAAAGTCAGTCCAAAGCTATCTATTCCCTCCCACCGCCCATTCTTTACGGTGAGTGTCCTGACTTTATAGCAGGTGCTATTTGAAAATCTTCAATAATATATCGATTATTGGACAATTTGATTCCATAAGTATAAAAATAGTAATCCTATAAAAGGTAGTCCTATAACGGCTATCACAATATTAATAATTTTCAACCTTTTATTATTTCTATACTTGCTTTCTTCTTCTGTTATATACTTTCTTTCTTTGTATCCTTTTAATTCATTAGAAAAAGAAATATGATAACTCCGAATATTTTTTAATAGCAGATTAATATCATCCCGAAACCCGTTATCGCGAACATTGACGCAATTTAATTTGATCACGTATTTTCTATCTTCTTTTTTTATCAATATCAACTTGTTATCTTCTAAAAATTCAATTAGTTCAGAATATTCACGTAAACGATCTAATAAAACCTTTGCGTTTTTTATTCGGAATAGCCGATTGTGTTCCGTATCGCCAGGGTTATTCCAATTTGACCTTGTTTCAACACTTCGAAGGAAATAATATTCTGTTACCTCTTCTTCTAAATTAGAGTTATGATATAAAAATGTTTTAAGATCTTTGATCTGACTATCAATAATAGCATTAATTATTTCTTTTTGGAATTCTGATAATTTCATTTTGTGTTTTCTTAAATTATTAAAATTATACAAAATTAACGAATATTTTTTTCAAATACGTTTGTCTGTACCAAAATAATCATATTTTACTAAATTCTGTGCTACAAGAGACTATATTGAATTTCTCTGTCTTGTTCTGTAAGTTTGTGGTAAATAGAGATATAGATTTCCTGTTCATTATTCCCGATTAAGAAAGATATTTTTCGTGAGCTTTTTGCTTGTGTTCCATCAGTTTGAATTACAATTTGTGGCTGTATAATTCTTGTCAGAAACAGTACTTTTTAATAAGCTCCATCAGGTAATATGTAAAAGTAACATCTAAATATCAGGCTCAATGGACGAATAAATTAAAATAATTTTTGTGAAAATTAATATTACAGATTAATTATTATTAAGCATATAATATGAGCAAGTCAGACATTTACGGAATCACCGACGTTGGCAGGAAAAGAGAAACAAATGAAGATACATTTTATTTAGACATAGATAATAAAATGTGTATCGTTGCTGACGGAATGGGCGGGCATAATGCAGGCGAAGTAGCAAGCAAAAAGGCAATCGAATTCATTAGCAAATCATTTGAGAATATTCCACTAAAAGAAATTGAAAATCATCCTGAGCAGATTAATGCATTATTACTTCAAATAGTTACTGATGCCAATAATAAAATTTACGAACTCGGTAGTGCAGTTCCTGAGTATAATGGAATGGGCTGTACTTTTGCTATGGCTTACATTAACGGCAATACATTGCATACTGTCCATATCGGAGATGCAAGATGCTATGTCTCCGATAAAAGCAAAATTATTCAGTTAGGTGACGATCATTCTTATGTTGCCGTGGCAGTTAAAGCAGGTCTCATGACTAAAGAAGAAGCAAGGAAAAGTTCAGAAAAGAATAAAATCACAATGGCTGTGGGTATTTCAGACAAAATCGAACCTGAGTATATAAAACACGAACTGCAAAAAGATGATACCATTTTATTATGCTCCGATGGTCTATGGGATATGTTATCAGATGATGATATTTTCAAAATATTAAATATGGATAAGTCCGCAAAGGAAATCTGCCATAAGTTAGTAGATGAAGCAAATAATGCGGGGGGTAAGGATAATATAACGGTTATAGTCGTCAAGGATATACTATGATTGCAAATTAAATTTAAAAACCTTAACAAATGAATAACGAGGATTCCGGGAAAGATAGTTTGTCCATATTCCAGTTAATGCAGGATTATAATCCTCATAAATTACGGATTGCGGAAGATAATATACCTGTCCAATGGAACATCAATGATGAATATTTAGGATTATATCAGGTTAAAGAAGTTCTCGGCAAGGGCGGTATGGGCATTGTCCATAAAGTTTGGCATAAAATCTGGAAGATGGATATTGCCGTGAAAAGTCCTCTCGAGAAAATTATTAATACTGATTCCGGTTTAGAAAGTTTTATTAGAGAAGCAAACACATGGGTCGAACTTGGTTTGCATCCTCATATTGTAAGTTGTTACTATGTAAGAGTTCTTGGCAAAATCCCGAGAGTGTTCGTTGAATATATTGACGGCGGTAGTTTAAAAGATTGGATTTCAGATGGAAGACTTTATGAAGGCGGTAAGGAGAAGGCATTAGAGCGAATATTTGATATAGCAATTCAATCCGCAAGAGGTCTTGATTATGCTCACAGTCGTAAATTAGTACACAAAGATATAAAACCTGCTAATATAATGATTTCAAAGGATGGTCTGGTTAAAGTTACAGACTTTGGAATTGCTGGAGTAAAAGCCATTCTATCAAGTGGTGATTCCTTTAGGTCAGACGGTCAAAGTGTTTATATCGGCAATGCGGGATACACACCCGAATACTGTTCCCCTGAGCAGGCATCGGGAAAATCAATAACACGTATGACAGATATTTGGAGCTCGGCGAAAGAACCTGGAGTTCCGGTATCGCCGCAGAAATGGCATTAGATGATTATTTAAGTAATAATGACGAAAGACAAAATCTTGAAAACAGAAAACCTCCAATGCCAGATAAGTTAACAAGTCTGCTAAAAAAATGTTTTCAACAAGAGCCATCGGATAGACCGGAAAATATGAAGACAATAGAAAATGAACTGACTTCAATATATTGTCAAATAACCGGTAGAGACTACACAAGAAAGAAAATACAGGAAATAGAACTTAAAGCGGATGAATTAAACAACCGGGCAATATCATATCTCGATTTAGGCAGAGAAGATAAAGCTATAGAATGCTGGAAAGATGCATTAAAAGCAGATGTTCATCATTTGGAAAGCACATTCAATTATGGATATTTCAGATGGCAGAAAGCGGATATTACAGATGATGATATGGTCAAACAGATGGAAGTAATAAAATTCATTCATTATAAGAATCCTGATTACTGGTTATTACTTGGATGGATTCATTATGAGAGGGGTGATGTGGTAGAAATTGATAAAATTCAAAAATCAGTAAATCGTATCACAGATGAAAAATTTCTAAAAGCACTTAAAGATAGAGACAGACCAATCGGTAAGGAAGTCAGAAAAATCGAGAGATTTACAGAAAATGATTCTTCTGTATGTATTTCACAAGATGGCATGTATGCTTTATCAAGTAGTGGGGGATACTTAATACCATCTGCTTATGGGATGTCCAATCCGGCAAAGAAATCAGAAAGTTTAAGGAGCAAATTAGTTGGGTGAAATCAATCAGCTTGCGTATAGTCTCTCGTTTGTTTCTAAACCGTTTCTTCAAAATACATAAAGGTTGGATAAATACCGTCCGCTTTTCGCTTGATGGCAGTTTTGCTTTATCGGGAAGTGGGGGATATAACGTAAAAGATAATATCCTCCGCTTATGGGATGTAAAAACTGGTAAAGAAATCAGAAAGTTCGAAGGGCATACAGATAATGTAAATTCAGTCAATTTTTCCCCTGATGGCAGGTATGCTTTATCAGGGAGTGATGATAAAACCATTCGAATGTGGAATATTGAAACCGGCAAAGAAATCAGGAAGTTCGAAGGGCATACAGATTCAGTAATTTCTGTTAGTTTTTCCCCTGACGGCAAGTATGCTTTATCGTTGAGTTCGGAATTTGAAGGAAATGATAACACAATCCGCTTATGGGATGTACAAACCGGCAAAGAAATCGGAAAGTTTAAAGGGCATAAAGGATATTTAACTTCCGTTATTTTTTCCCCAGAAGGAAAGTATTATTTATATGTGAGTTGGAACCTCAACAAAGGTAAAGATAACATTCTCCATTTATGTGATGTTCAATCTGGTAAAGAAATCAGAAAGTTCGAAGGTCATACAAATTCAGTATTTTCCGTTAGTTTTTCCTCAGATAGCAGGTTTGCTTTGTCAGGGAGTTACGATTACACAATTCGTTTATGGGACATACAATCTGGCAAAGAAATCAGAAAGTTCGATGGGCATACGAGTAAGGTACATTTAGTTAGTTTTTTACCTGGTGGCAGATATGCATTATCCGAAAGTTCAGATAACACTTTCCGCTTATGGGAAATAAATTTTCCGGAAAATTACATTTCTGTCAATTTTCCAATAATGAGCAAAATTAAAACTTCAGAAGAGTTTATCCTGATGATTCAAAAACAAACAGAAGAATTAAATAAAATAAAAATATTATTACATAATAAAAATTACGGTGAAGCACATAAATTAATTATAGCCTTACAGGATTCTTCTGATTTAACAAGAGATATTAAACTATTAAATATAAAAAATTATTGTTGTCAAACCAAAGGATTTATCAGAAAGAATCTAAAAAATGCATGGATATTTAATATATTCGAGGGGCATTCCGATGTTGTTAATTCTGTATGTTTTTCGCCTGACGGAAATTTTGCATTATCGGGAAGTTATAAATCCATCATCTTATGGGAAATACACACTGGTAATGTAATCAGAAAGTTCGAAGGTCATACAAATTCAGTATTTTCCGTTAGTTTTTCCCCTGACGGCAGGTATGCTCTCTCGGGGTGTGGGGACCACACTATCCGTTTATGGGAGATACAAACCGGCAAAGAAATCAGAAAATTCGAAGGGTATACAACTTACTTACATTCTGTTAAATTTTCTCCTAATAGCAGGTTCGCATTATCCGGGAGTGGGAGAGGTGAAGGTATCCTTCGTTTTTGGGATGTGCAAACAGGCAAAGAAATAAAAGAATTCGAAGGACATACGAATAGTGTATATTCCATCAGTTTTTCCTTGGACGGCAATTTAGCTTTATCGGGGAGTTATGGAATCATTATCTTATGGGACATGCAAACCGGGAAAGAAATCAGAAAATTCGAAGGACATATGGGTATTGTACATTCAGTTAGCTTTTCCTCTGACGAAAGGTTCGCTATATCGGGGTGTGGTGATAATACCCTACGTTTATGGGAGATACAAACTGGCAAAGAAATCAGAATATTCGAGGGGCATACAGATGAAGTTAATTCTGTCAGTTTTTCCCCTGATGGCAGGTTCGCTTTATCTGGGAGTCGGGATCACACACTTCGCTTATGGGACGTGCAAACTGGCAACGAAATCAAAAAGTTTGAAGGGCATTCAAGTTGGGTACATTCAGTCAGTTTTTCCCCTGATGGCAGATTTGCTCTGTCTGGCGGTAGGGATTATACAATCCGATTATGGGAATTTGACTGGGATTGGGAGATAAATGAGAAAATAAATGAAAGAAAATAATTCAAATAACGAAGATAAATCAATATTCCAACTAATGCAGGATTATGTCCCGCATAAATTACGGATTGCGGAGGATAATATACCAATTCAATGGAATATCAATGATGAATATTTAGGGCTATATGAGATAAAAGAAATACTCGGCAAGGGTGGCATGGGTATTGTTCACAGAGTATGGCATAAAATATGGAAGATGGATATTGCCGTAAAAAGCCCTCTCGAGAAAATAATAAATACTGAATCTGGTTTAGAAAGTTTTATAAGGGAAGCAAACACATGG
>JAPLFI010000623.1:2717-25615 GCA_026390755.1 Ignavibacteriota bacterium | reverse complement strand
AACTCAATATTGAAGTCCTGAAAAATATCGGTTTTTATTTCATTAATTTATCAATAAGTTAATAGTAAAACCGAGAATTTTGCAGTGAGAATGCAAAAATATCGGTTATTTTTGCAATGCTATTGCTAAATTCTCTGAATTATAATATAACGGACAAATGTCGTTATTTACTATTACGGCATTTGTCGTTATTTCATAAGTATCATACGCTTCGTTTCTGTATATTCATTTGCATGTATATTCATTTGCATTCAGTCTGTAAAAATACACACCTGCCGGCATCGAAACCGCATTCCAGCTAACCGAATACGTTCCGGCTGATTGTCCCTCGTTTATTAAAGTAGTTACTTCTTTTCCTAACACGTCATATATCTTCAGAAGTACATTCGAATTTTCGGATATCGAATATCTTATTACAGTCGAGGGATTGAACGGATTGGGATAATTCTGATACAGCATAAATTTATCCGCAGTAATGGTCTCTTCTTTTTTAACCGATACAGGTTTTGAATATTTTATATCGAGCGACCAGTTAAGTAAAGTTCCCGTATTTCCTGTCCTCATATCGTATATTCTGAGTATCCAGTCACCCTGCATCTGTGTCCCGTTAAAGGTGCTGAATGTAGCCTGCGGTCTGAAATATCCCGTAAACGGCGGCGTTCCCTGTGTTATCGAAAATGAGGCAGTATCATGAAATGTCGTGTTTGTATAGTTTTGTCCGTTGTTTCCGTTAAACTGACTTAGATTTGCAATTGATGAACCCTTCAGAAGCGTTATTAATATATCACCGTCGTTTGTATGGTTGAGATTTAAATTCAGCTTTAAATCCTGTACGATGCCGTTTTCCGGAATATGTATTGTATCCCGAGTATATTGATTATCCGATATCGGCTTTTGATTGTTCGATGTAAATGCGATATGTGACAATACATGATATACATACAGCTGAGGCGGAGGAGTTGTTCCCGGAGGATTTACTCCGCTTCCGCCCGGCGGACTGGTCGCTAAGTATATCCCCGATGAATCCTGAGCGGCAATATAATAAGATATTTGTGTTCCGGTCGGCTGTCCCGGTATAGTGAATTCGAATCCACTGCCGTTTATATGCGAGGCGTTTACCCAATGAAATGGTCCGTTCCCGGTTTTATAATAAAGCCGCGGTGCGCCCGCACCTGAAGCAACAGGTACGCCGAAAAAAATATCGGAATATGTGATTCTTTGTGTCGTGTCAAAAGAAGATTGTACGGGATTATGAGAAATCAAATAAAATAATTCATCTCCGATAGACATTAAAGCGGCGAGATTCGCTTTCGAATTTTTCAGAAAATAATTCGAATTAAAAAATCCGATAAGGTCACCGAGTGAATGATAATACGGATTAAAATCACCTACCGGCTCAATTGAAGTAATCGCAAAATATCCTCTTTCCCAGAAAGCCACATGGTCACTCCCTCCCGAATTAAAGGATTTCACCGCTGAGAGATTTATATTATATCTCTGATAAGTATTTATAAGCATATCAGCGAGTATATCACAAAACTGATGTGTCATTATTCTGACAACACCGTCGTTGTTTCCGTCCCACGCAATCATATCCATATTCAATACTCCGATAATTGTATCGGAAGCGGCACGGCAGCTGTCGGCATAAGCCCTTGAGCCTATAAGCCCGATTTCTTCTTCGTCAAAAACTACGAACTCAACCGTAAATTTCAGATTGTAACTGGCGAGAAGTCTCGCCGCCTCAATTACTGCCGCTACGCCTGAAGCATTATCATCGGCGCCGGGGATAGTATCGGTTAACAAAGCTCCGCCTCTCATATTATCATAATGCGCCCCGATAACAATTTTCTGATTCGGGTATTTCCATCCGGTTTTTTTCGCAATTACATTCGTTATTAACGGATAATTCATAGTATTAGGATTATGGATCTGATAGCGGGTCTGGAGACCAAAACTCTGAAATTTCCCGTAAATGTACTCTGCGGCTTTTGAATTCCCCTGTGAATTCCATAATCTTGATATTATACGGTAAGGCTGACCGCCTATGTTTGTAATCGTGTCTCCGCTAAGGTCGCGTACATATTTAGTCATAAGCGGAAGCGATACAAGATTAATAACCGAATCTATTCTCGGACTGTAAATTATCTGCGAAAACGTAAACGCAGGCACTGTAAGGATTGCGAGCAAAATAATAATAATTTTTTTCATAGTAGTGATTATTTAAAATTTAATAAAAGTATTTAACCGGGGGATAAAAAGAAAAGCTGTGACACGAACTATGTATATATTTCTCCATAAATAATACGTACTTTATTTATGCTACGTGTCATTTATTCTTTAAGTTTCGTTGACTTTTTTCTAAATGATATGTTTCGCCTGTGCTTTGAAAAGCTTATGGTTAATGCCTGCCTGCATGCCATTAAAAGTTACTTTTTTTCCCTGCCGTGTAGTTAATATTGAATCAGCTCTGCAAGCTGACTGGGAAATTCATCATCTGCCCGTCAGCGATTTCGGTATTCTCCCCGTCTTTATGCATTCGGAGCGGAGCGGTCTTCCGATAATCCGCTCGACCATTTTTCCGGTTTCGAGTATCTTGTCTATATCGAGATTAGTTTCAATTCCCATTTCATCCATCATGACGGCCATATCTTCCGTTGATACGAGTCCGGTTATTAACGGGTCGGCGTAATAATAATCACCCGTTCCGCTGACAGGTACACCGCTGACGAAATTCGCCGGCTGTCCGCCCGTTCCGCCCATAGTAGATTCATAATTGGTCATTCCCGCCTGCAGTGCCGCAAGCACGTTTGCAAGCCCCCATCCGCGCGTCGAGTGCAGGTGAACGATGTGCTTCGCAGGACTCTGGAACTCATCCATCAGCATCGAAAAATATTTATAAATCCTGTCGGGCGAAGCCGAGCCGTCATGGTCGGCGTGCTCAACGTCGCTTGCGCCTATATCGAACCAGCGTTTTGTGAATTCTACAGCTTTTTTCATGTTAGTCGGACCTTCAATCGGGCATCCCCAGATAGTGCTGACCGTTCCGTTGACTTTTATGCCTGCGTCCCGTGCTTCCTTTATGCATTTTTCCGACATCTTCCAGTATTCGTCGAGCGACAGTCCAGAGTTTTTCCTGTGATGCGATTCGCTTGTCGAAACCATCAGCAGTATTCTGTCGGGTCCGAACCCTTCCAGCTTATTTTTTACAGCTCTTTCGACAGCCTTTTCGCGTATTGTAACGCAGGTGAGTGAAACGTCTTTTAAAAGATGAGCAACCTTTTTGCTGTTCCTGATTTTTTTCATCAGTTCATCGGCGTCTTTAAACTGCGGCATTCCCAGGGGATTGCCGAGATTTGTAACTTCAACGTGTTTGAATCCTGCGAGTATCAGCTGTTCGGCAAGCCAGAGTTTTGCTTCGGGCGGTATGTACTTCTCTTCGTGCTGAAAACCGTCACGAACTGTTATATCACCTATTACAACTTTTTTTGGATAATTCATTTGTTATGAAATTAATATCTAAAAAACTATAAAACTATTTCAGGAATTTCGCCTTCTACAATAAGTGTACCTTCCGTTGCGGCTTTTATCTGTTCAACCGTTACGCCCGGCGCGCGTTCAAGAAGTCTGAATCCTTTTTCCGTAACGTCAAGAACGGCGAGGTCTGTTACAATTCTTTTCACGCAGTTCACGCCCGTAAGCGGAAGTGTGCATTCTTTAAGGAGCTTCGACTGTCCTTCTTTGTTAGTATGCTGCATTGCAACAATTATGTTCTTAGCCGATGCCACAAGGT
This sequence comes from Ignavibacteriota bacterium, assembly GCA_026390755.1. Classification (GTDB taxonomy): domain Bacteria; phylum Bacteroidota; class Ignavibacteria; order Tepidaquicellales; family Tepidaquicellaceae; genus JAPLFI01. The sequence goes on along the minus strand of JAPLFI010000623.1, from coordinate 21,822 downwards.
CCATCGCGCCGCCCATACCTTTAATGAGTTTACGGGGTACTTTCCAGCTTGCAATATCACCCGCTTCCGATACTTCAAAAGCGCCGAGTATTGTAATATCAATATGTCCGCCTCTTATCATAGCAAAGCTCGTTGCGGAATCGAAAAACGACGCACCCGGCAGATATGTGATTGTTTGTTTACCGGCGTTAATCAGATCGGCATCAACAGTCTCCATAGTGGGGAATGGTCCCATACCCAGCATTCCGTTTTCCGACTGAAGCGTAACATGAATGTTTTCCGGGATGAAATTCGCTACCAGCGTCGGAATGCCGATTCCCAGGTTAACAAAATTCCCGTCTTTCAATTCGCGCGCAATACGCCGCGCTATCTGATTTTTATCTAATGCCATGACTGATTATTTTGATAAAGTTAATTGTTCAATTCGTTTTTCGTAATCAATGCCCTTGAATATTCTCTGCACGAAAACTCCCGGAGTATGAATGAAATTCGGATCGAGTTCGCCCGCGGGAACAAGTTCTTCAACTTCAGCGATAGTGATTTTTCCCGCCATTGCCATCATATTATTGAAATTATTAGCCGTGTATTTATAAATCAGATTACCCGCCGTATCGCCTTTCCAGGCTTTCACAACGGCAAAATCAGCAGTAAGCCCAAGCTCCAGCAGATGCATCTTCCCGTTGAACTCGCGTGATTCTTTTCCCTCACCCACTTCCGTTCCGTATCCCGCTGGAACGTAAAACGCAGGAATTCCCGCGCCTCCGGCTCTGATTCTTTCGGCAAGCGTGCCCTGAGGCAGAAGTTCAACTTCAAGCTCGCCGCTCATCATCTGACGCTCGAACTCGGCGTTCTCGCCGACGTACGACGATACCATTTTCTTTATCTGATGGTTATTCAGCAGGAATCCCAGTCCGAAATCATCCACTCCGCAATTATTGGAAATACAGACGAGACCTTTTACTGAAGTTTTCGAGAGCGCCATAATAGTGTTTTCGGGAATTCCGCAAAGACCGAATCCTCCGAACATCACTGTCATATTATCGCGTATTCCTTCGATTGCTTCCTGCGCGTTTTTAACGGCTTTATTCATGGTTTATTTTTATTATTATGAATTTGTAACTACTCACCCGCTAATTTAGAACGCTGATGACGCTGATTGTTATGATTAAATAAGATTTTTTTGTTTGAAAATACTTTGCGTTTACACTCTAAATAGTTCTTTGGTTTCTTTCAGAAATTTAATAGCAATCCTATTTCAATTTCAATTATCTGCGTTCATCATATTAATCTGCGTTATCTGCGTTCCATTGTATTGTTAATGATAGCTGAGTAGTTACATGAATTTACAACAAAAATGGAATGAAGAAAATTCAATACGGAAAAAAGAAAAACATTATCCTGAAAATCTTTTTTTCAGTTCCGGAAAATCCCCGATTCTGCGGATTACTTTCCGCTGAAATCTATCTTATCGAATAAAAAGCTCGGAGTTTGATTCGAAGAATAAAGATACGGGTCGCTTCCAATCTCAAGCAGGTTTGCCCATAAGTCTTTGGCATTCCCGGAAATGTTCATTTCATTAACAGGGAATTTAATCTCGCCGTTCTCGATATAAAATCCTGCAATTCCGTTCGAGTAATCGCCTGTAGTCGAATTAAAATTACCGCCGATAAAATCAGTAACCATAATTCCCTTGTCAATAATCTTAACCATATCTTTCAATGACTTATCACCGTAGTTATACAGAATATTTGACGGGTTTCCTGTAAATGGGACCATATTCAATTTTTTCCCGTAATAGTAATCAATGTAATAAGCATTCAGCACACCGTCGGTAATCAGTTCCATCTTTCTTGCCGCAAGCCCTTCCGCATCAAAATGCCTCGATGCAAGACCTCTCTTAAGAAAAGGATTATCAGTCACAGTCAGTTTTTCCGAAGCAATTTTCTTTCCGAGCATACCTTCCAGATAGGAGTTTTTCTGCTGAAGAGTCCTGCCGCCGAGCGCCCTCAGAAGCGTGCTTACCGGACTGCCTCCGACTCTGTTTTCGACCAGCATCTTATAAACTCCCGAATCAATTTTTTTCTGTCCGATTTTTCCGAGAGCCCTTTCAAGTGCTCCTTTAGCAACTTCATCCGGACTGAGCAGTCCGCTCATATACCTTGCAGAACATCCCTCTCCGCCGGAAGGTTTCCCGCCGTTCGGGTCGTTTACCGATACGTTCGCATAAGCCGAAAATGAAGTCCGTTCAATCTCTCCGTTAAATCCATTGCTGTGAACCCTCACGCCTTTACTCATCGAATCATTGTAAAAAGAAGTAACATTAATCAGCCTGTCCGATTTCCCTTTAATGGTTTCATAAATTTTCTTAATTAATCCGAGCTTATCCTTAAAATCAATCGAAGCAAAAGACGCATCATTCAAATCAAGATTCTGTCCGAGAACTCCCGCATCGGGATAAAACTTCTTTTCCGGCAGTGCCCTCGCCTCATCCTTTGCAAGGTAACTTGTCATCTTCACTGCTTCTTCAATAAACTTCTTCATTGAATCCTCACGTAAGTCATTAGTACTGTGTGACGAATATTTATTATTGCAGTACAAATCAAGATTAAGCGAATTCTGATTTGACTCCTGAAGCTTTTCAATCCCGTCATTCAAAAGAGTAATATTCAGGCTCTTCACACTGCTTGTATTTGCCGCCGCTTCCGAAGCGCCCGATTTAAGGGCATATTCCACTGCCCATTCAGCCGTATTTTTTAAGTTCTTTATTTTCATCTTCTTAAAATTTTTCTTTTTAAATTATTATTTCTTCATACCGCCCACGGTAATCTTCGAAACCTTAACTGTAGGCAAACCCATTGAAACAGGGACACTCTGTCCGCCCTTTCCGCAGTTCCAGCCGCCCTTAGCCATAGCAAAGTCATCCGCAACCATCGTAATATCCTTCAGCATCTGCGGTCCGTTTCCGATAATGTTCACGTCCTTGATCGGTTTCGTAAGTTTTCCGTCTTCAATCAGATAACCGTTCTTAACATAAAAAGTAAAATCACCCGGTCCGATCAGCACCTGTCCGTTCGTAAAATTCTCGCAGTAAATACCGTTTTTAACGCTCGCAATAATTTCTTCCTTTTTATGCGGACCGTTCGTCATATAAGTATTTCTCATCCTCGGAAGCGGAATGTGCCTGAAAGACTGCCTTCTTCCGTTACCGGTCGGATTTAAGTTATAATGCTTTGCACTAATCTTATCGTGCATATAGCTTGTCAGAACCCCATTTTCGACAAGGTACGTTTTCTGAGAATCATTGCATTCGTCATCAATATTTATCGAACCCTGCAAATCCGGATACAAAGCATCATCAACAATATTCACAAATTCCTTTGCAACATACTTATTAATCATAGCCGAATAAATTGATTCCTTCTTTCTGTTAAAGTCGGCTTCCATTCCGTGCCCGATTGCTTCGTGGAGTAAAATGCCCGAATCACCAGCCGCAAGAACGACTTCCATTTCGCCTGCATCAGGTTTCACCGCATCGAACAGAATCATAGTTTTATTCACGGCATCGTTTGAAATAAAATTAATATTCTCCTTCGAAAAAAGTTCAAATCCTTTTCGCGCGGCAACATTAGAAGAATTAGATTCCTTTTTTCCGCCCGATTCCGCAGTACATGTTGCCGAAATCCTTCCAATTGGCTGAAAATCACAAACTGCGGCACCTTCGGAATTCACAGCTAAAATATAATTAGAGTCATCTGCACAGCTCACGACAACTTTAATTACCCTGTTATCCAGAGAAAAAATCTTATCATTCATTTCAGTCATCAGCGGTATCTTATCCGTAATGGAAATCTTATCCCACGGAATTTCAATCGGGTAAATATTTCTGGTTTTTTTCTCCTTAATATTCACCGGCAAAATTAACTTGCCTGAACTTGCAATATTTGCGGCAGTCCTTGCGGCATTCTGCATATTGGCAAGCGTAATATCTTCCGCAAACGAATATCCGGTCTGGTCTCCCTTTAATACTCTGATCCCCACACCGAAATCAACATTCGAATAAGCCCTGTTGACCTGATTATCCTCAAGAATCACATAATTACTAATCGTATGCTGAAAAAACAAATCGCAATAATCTCCGCCTTTCGCCATCGCCTCCGAAATCACCTTAGCCAGCATTTCATCCGTGACATTAAATCTCTCATAATATTCTTTAATCGAGCCGGCATTCCTCAACCCTGCATAAGCATCGGTCGGATTAAACTTTAAAAATGACGGTAAAAAAGAAACAGCAACTGCCCCTATCGCCGCATCCGTCAGGAATTTTCTCCTGGATATTGTTGAGCCCATAGTAAATTATTTGGTTGTGAAAGAATTCTTTAATATATTTCGTTAATGCGGTAAAAAAGTTTCAAAAATAAACAATAAATTATTTAAAATGACCGTTTTAACAATAAATACTGATGTCCCCCGAGTGTGTGACAATTAACGAATTCGTGGTTAAGAATAAGCAGAAAAACGGTTTATAACATCATTAATAGTATCAATTAAATTTTGTTTACGGAACGGTTTTGGTATATAGCCGTCACAGCCGTTACTGAGGAATTCTTCCCTGTCGCCCGTCATCGAGAACGCCGTTAAAGCAATAATCGGAATGTTTTTACGATTCTCGATTTGCCGGATTTCTTTCAGCGTATCAATACCGCTCATCCCTGAACCTAAATTGATATCCATAAGGATTGCATGATACGTGCGCTGTTTAACCAGTTCCAGCGCCTCGTATCCGCTGCGCGCAGTATCAATTGAAAAACTCCCGGTCAGAAATGCGTTTACGATTATTATTGCCCCTTCGTCATTTTCGACTAAAAGTACCGAATATTTCTTTTTAAATTCCTCGTTTGATTCTTCGTTTAATTTTTCATTTGATTTTTCGGCAGAGTAGATTTCCGGATTATTCTCAGCCGGTTTTGAACTCAGAACAGTTTCTGAAACAGAATCCGGCAGTGTAACTGTAAACACCGTACCTTTGCCCGGTTCGCTTACAACGTTAATTGAGCCGTTCAACTTTTCCACAAAGTTTTTCGTAATAGTAAGTCCGAGTCCTGAACCTTCAAAACTGCGGTTATGCCCTTCGCTCACCTGACGGAACTCTTCGAAAATTGTTTCAAGTTTATCGGCGGGGATTCCTATACCGGTATCTTCTACGGTAATAATTGCAGACTTGCCGCTAATTCCCGGGGCTGTTTCGGTTCTGATTGTAACTCCGCCTTTTTTTGTGAATTTAATTGCATTGTTCAGCAAATTAATAATGACGTCTCGTACAATCCGTTCATCGAGCACAACAGACAGCGCTTTCCCGTCATTTTCGAAATTAACATATAACTTCTTTTTCAGGGCTTCATTTTCGAACAGTATTATTAAATTTTTTATTGCTTCATTGAGGTCGAATTCATAGTTTTCCGGTTCCAGCTTTCCGGCTTCAATTCTCGATAAATCCAGTATCAGATTCAATGTCTCTAAAAGCCTGTTACCGCTTGTTGATATCTTTTCAAGCATACTTCTTTGCGATTCATCCGTAATGAAATTGCCGAGTAATTCGGTAAAACCGAGTATGCCGACCATTGGAGTTCTCAATTCGTGGCTCATATTGGCAAGGAATGACGCTTTTAATCTTTCTGATTCTTCGGCTTTTTCTTTAGCGGCTATCAGAGCATTTTCGGCTTGCTTGCGTTTTGTGATATCGCGTAATATACCGATTGCGCACCATTTATTGTTAAGTATTACCGCAGATAAAGACAATTCAACCGGGATTTCAGTTTTATCTTTTTTAAGGGCGATTAATTCAAGCGTATTTCCTACCGCCGCGCCTTCGCCGGAAGTTTGAAAATGCGGAAAAGCTTCATTATGCTTGTCCATGAAGATTTCAGGTACGATTACCGAGTGCAGGTTTTTACCGAGAACTTCCTCGGGTGCATAACCAAGAATTTGATATGCCGCTTCATTCCAGAAAGTTACATTTCCCGAATTATCAATCACAATAATAGCATCCCGCGCCGACGAAGTGATTGCCCTGAGTGTGCTTTCCCGCTCCCTGAGAGCCGCCTGAGCGGCTTCTTTCGTGTCGGTTTCAGTATTTTTCAGCATTTTGTTATTTATTTACTTCTCTGCATACTGCAAAGTAAATCAAGTTTTTCAATAAAACAAGAGTATATTTCATTGTGTTGTTTTATGCGGGAAATATCAGTTATATCATCACAATCTCAGCGCGCGGTATTTCCGAAGTATCGGCATAAAGTCTTCGTCTCTGTACGTAAAAGCTCTTCTTGAAGAGTTAGTTCCTTCATCTGTTCCGTGTTCATACCGTTCCAGTCCCAGGCGCGCGCCGTATTCACTGTCAAAACTCCTGAAACTTTTCAGAAATAGCTCGGCGCTCATCATCATGCAGACGCATTTTAAATCCTTCGGCGTTTCGCATTCGGGAATAGGGGATGAGTCGTAGTATCCCGCGTAATATTTTATTTCAACGTTCGAAATCCCTTCCGGCAAATTGAATCCGTTCAGAAGTATAAGCTTTCCGGTTTTATTTACCAGATATATATTATCCGCTAAACTGCCGCCTTCAAACAAATCATGCGTGAATCCCTGATTAGTTTCACGGTATTTAATATATATTACCTCCTGTACAGGATATCCGAAGAGGTAAATAACATTTTCGGAATTTCCGTCGAGTATATCAGTCCGCGAGCCGAAGTTGAGCTCACGCCCGCATAAATTATTTATGCGGGCTGTTGACATATCAATGAGCTTAAGTAAAAATTCATCGTTCGCGTTATCCTGAATATATAAGTATTCTTTCAGCTCGGCGAGAGTTATCATCGGCTGTTTTCTCCCTTATCATCACTGTTTTGCGCCGGGCAATTACCGTTCTTGCGTTTTGTGCGATTCCCGGCGTTTTTTGCAGGCTGTTTATCATCTACTACAAAAGTAAGCTGTTCGCTGTAGTTGACAATATCTGAAGTATCGTTCTTAGCCGGCTCAGCGTCAGCGCGCGGTGCGGCAGATACCGGTTTCCGGATATCTGATTTCGGTTTATCAGCCTGTCCGCGTATTTCCTTTTGCTCTCTCCGTTCATGGGGCTCAAGAAGGCTTTTCATTTTGTTTCCCATTTCTTCTTCAACAAGGACAATTTCTCCTTCTTTGAAGTTGCGGAAATTAAAGAAACAGTTTTGCTTAACTTTATATTTTGCTAACATTATATTCTCCTTATGTTAAATATTTATTTTGAGGTTGATTTCGATATTTCCTTAACACTTAACACTTAACACTTATTTACGATGCCTGAGTTTTCAATACGCTGAGTGCTGACGGAAACGTAAATTTCACGTCAAATGACGCGCCGAAGTTCAGCCCGACGAGTCCCGACTGCCATAGATTTAACGTGCTTTCGCCGGCAGTTACCGTTGCATCTTTACTGAAATCAACTGTTAGTCCGTTTCTCATTCCCAGCGCCATATATCCCAGATCACCGAATCCTATAAACGCCTTATCCTGTCCGGATTCACCCATTGAAGGGCAGGCATCCGTTAGTTCAACCGGATAACCTTCCAGAAGCAAATCCTTTCTGTCCTGCGGACTTAATACATATTCGCCTCCGACAGCATAGCGGAGTCTTTTTATTGCGCCGTAAACGGTGCGGTTCATGTACCACTTTGCATTTCTGAGCGTATGAGAAGGCACGGCAGAAACCATTGCTATAAGGTCATCATACGTCATTGCAGTGAATTCATCCCCTGCGACTTCGCTTATCGTTGCGCCGATACCGTTTGAAAGCAGTCCGCTGATCGGCGTGAGACCCCGGAAGGCAGCGCGGTCAATCGCCAACATGAGAATTTTCCCAGCCATTTGCGTCACAAATCCCATCAGGTCGAATGCTTCATCTTCAAGGAGCTGTCTTGAGAACAGTACAATAAAACCGCCGTCTTTTCTGCTGAGTATTACCTGAGAAAAAGTCGGATTCGAAACCACTTTCACGGCGCCTTCGGTTACGAAGTTGAATCCGGGCATTGAATCCATTCTCGGTATCACGAGTTCTTTCCGCGTCAGATTGAAAATAGTCGCGTTGCGGTAAGCAACTCCGCCCTCGGATACCAGCGACATTATTCTGTTATACCACTCCTGAGGGACGAGATTACCTCCTGTCGAGCCGCTTCCTTCACCCAGAAAACTTTTATAATGCGGGGGTATAAGTTCGGGTCTGTTGTGTATAATACCTTTCAGAAAATTCCTTCCGTCCTGAACAGCCGTATTTGCGCGGTTTTCCGAACTGACGAATTGTTCGGCGGGTATTCCCGGTATTGATTTATTGATTTCGTCAATTTCCTTCTTCATAAAATCTCCCGCCGCTTTTGAAGCGATGCGTTCGATTTTCTGCTCGTCCGTTTCGGCGGAAATTTTAATATCGTCGAGTGACTTAAATCTTTCGTTCATTTTAATGTATCCTTTCGTTTTGGTTTAAATGTTTTAAAAGGTTGTTAAATATTGTCGCTGTTTTTGTTTCAAGAACTTTTAATTTTTCATCAAATTCACCGAACCGTTCGTCCAGATCTTTTCGGAGTAATATCATCCCGAATGTCCGGCGCAGATAATCGCCGGTAACTGATTTCATCATTACGTTAAGGCAGTCGGGATTGGCGGGAATTGGTACGCTGGAATATTCGAGCAGTTCCCATTCTTCGATGTGATTATAAGTTCTGCCGTCGTCGTGCTTTTTGCTGACCTGCTGCAGGGGAATAAAACCGATTGACCAGGCGTTAAGATATCCTTCTTTGTTTAGTTTATAAAGGTCCCTGCCGAGTTCCGTATCGGCGAATTTAGTCGTTGCCAGAACACCGAATTCATCAACTTTAAGTTTAAGGTTTTTACCGACTACAAGGTTTTCGGAGTTGTGGCTGAAAAGTACAACCGGATTTTTACGGTAATTCCTGTCATTGATGCCGTGCGGGTTTACGATGTCGCAGTAACGGTCGGGTGTGAGTGTGGAGATGTAATGCGTAATCGTCATCTCGCCGTCGTCAAAAGTTTTTTCTGACGACACAAACTGCTTTCTGATTACGCCTTCGTTCTGTATGAAATTGTTTTGTGTATCAGAGTCTTTCAAATCGGGATTTTGTGTCCCGTACTTTTCTCGCATATTTTGTTTTCCTTTCTATATATTATAATTTGAAAAAAATGATTAAACATTTTATTCAAAAATAGAGATAATATATCAGCGTGATTTCAATATTGCCGGGAAGTGTTAAGTGTTAAGTGCTAAGTGTTAAGTGTTAAGTGTTAAGTGTTAAGTGTTAAGTGTTAAGTGTTAAGTGTTAAGTGTTAAGAGTTAAGTGTTAAGTGTTAAGTGTTAAGTGTTAAGTGTTAAGTGTTAAGTGTTAAGAGTTAAGTGTTATGCTCTATGCTCCCTGCCTGCCTGTCTGCGTCAGGTATATAGCAGGCAGGTTGAACCCCGTAGGGGTTTCCTGTTAATAGAAATATGTTATAAAAAAACCTCCACCATCATTAAGTGTTAAGAGTTAATTCGTGTCTCAATTGCTGAACACCTCAGGATTGTTTTAAGGGGCTGTATGTTAATAGAAATGAAATGTTATAAAAATTGGCTGTATTATAAAAATGGGTAGATAAAACATTATCACTAAAAATTAGATTTTGCTCTTATTCTCTGGAAAGTTCTTCTCTCCCGTACCTCTGTGTCTTTTCAGTGACCTCTCTCGTAACGTTTTTTTATTACACAAATCAATACAAAAATCCGAACAGCCAAAGCGGAATTTTATTAGCATGTCCGATTTCAATATTATCCAAAACGAGAAATGAATTGTTCCCGTTTATTAATTGAACGGATTTTTTATTTTTTCCGCCGATTTCAAATAAATATTTTTTTTGAATCAGAAAATCAGTATTGGCGGGTAAATTAATATCGTAACCGGAATTATAAATTTGGTTCAGAAAAAAAGTTTCCCTCATTGTTCCTATATCGGGATTTGAATTCAATGCATAGCTGAAATTTGTATTTTCAATATATATTTTATCGGGTTTTTTGAAAACCGCGGAACCTTTTACGTTCCGGTTAAGCAAATTTAAAATCCTTGCTTTTTGCAAATGATTTAAAAAATTATTAACAGTATCCCTGCCAATATTCAGTTTTCTTGCAAGCTCGGAAATATTCGGCTCAAATGGAGCGGACTCTGCAATTACTCCGAGTAATTTTTTAATTTTTGCAATATGAACGGAGGAATAATCTTCAATATAAGACAGGTCGGTGTTTAATGAGATATCTATAACCTGAAAAAGTTTTTTTAAATATGTCTCATTGCTTTCGCCTGCTGTAAAAGGAAGGTATCCTCTTTTTAAATATTCTTTAAAATAAATTAATGGTTTTTTCAGTAATTTAATAATATTACCTGTGATATCAGAATGATTAGAAATTATTTTATTAAGAGTAACGGGTTCAAATTGATAATTATAAATAAAATCCAAATATTCACGGAATGACATCCCTGGTAAGTCAACCGAAATAATCCTTCTGCTTAAATCCGCCTCCCCTCTGAAAATATCAAGTATAGAAGATGCAGTAAGAATAATCTGTAAATCAGGAAATCCATCATAAATAAGTTTCAATTCCCTTGACCATTTATCGTATTTATGAACTTCATCAATAAAAAAGTATTTTCCGTTATTCCTGTAAAATTCCTCCGCTAAGCTGAACAAGGAGTGATTATAAAAATACGGATGCTCGGCAGTTACGTACAAAGCCTGTGAAGTATTATTTATCCTGTATTTCATAAGTTGTAACAGAAGTGTTGTTTTTCCGGCGCCCCTTAATCCCTTTATTGCAGTCATTTTTTGATTTAAATCAAAATCTTTATATAAATATCTGAAGAATTTATCCTCTGTTTGTTCTAACAGCGTATTTTGAAATGTTATTAGCTCCTGCATTTGATTGACTTGAATTTAAGTCAAAAATAGGTGATAATTGACTTGATGTCAAGTCAATATTATGAATTTAGTTTTAAGTGTTAAGTGAAGAAGTGTTAAGTGTTAAGGAATAAAATATTTAGGGTTAAAGGTTAATTCGAGATAATTCGTGTCAAAACCTTGTCCTAAATTATTTAGTAATTTTTCTGTAGCTTTTTCCTATTTTATAAGTTACATTCAAGTCACGGTCCTGAAACTATGGTGAAATGCACACTTGTTAGTTCGGGGCGATTTTAAACTCAAAAATATTAGACTCATGCTGAACAGGGAAAAGTTAATGAAAAAAAATATTGGTTTGTGGATTGACCATACGAAAGCCGTTATCGTGAGCTTCAGAGACAGGGGTGAGGATGTTATACAAATCAGTTCACATATAGAGAAACATCCTAAGTATTCAAGCGGTGCAAAGGATATTACCGCCGATGATATATTAGATAAAAAGCTGGCGAGTGTGCTGAATCAGTTTTACGATGAAGTGATACTCTGCATGCGCAATCCGGATTCAATTTATATATTCGGTCCGGGAGACGCTAAAACACAGCTCGTAAAGCGTTTGAAAAAAGCCGGTTTAGGCAAGGTAATATCAAACACCGAAACTACAGATAAACTTACAGACCGACAAATTGCCGCTAAGGTCAGATATCATTACGTAAAATAACGACTCTCATGTAATCCGGCAATATTGAAATCATAAGTGAAAATATTCACTATTTTTGCTTATGAAAAACAACATAATACACAAAGCATCAAAATACCTGTCGCGTCTCGGAAAAAATATCCGCTGTTCCTTCACGGGTAATTCAATGACGCAAAAGTCATATAACAGCGGATGGCAGTCCGTCTCGTCGGTTCTTCAGGGCGGTACTCCCGATAAATACAAAAGTTTCGCTTATGCCTGTATAAACGCCCGGGCGGAAAATATAGCAAAAGCGAAGATATTCCTGTTCCGCCGTGATGCCGAAAGCGGTACTGCCGAAGAAGTTCGCGAGCATCCGTTCCTTGACCTGATTCACACTCCTAACCGTAAAAAGCAGACATTTCCGGAAATACTTCTGAAAATTTCGGCGAGCCTTGACCTGTACGGCAATGCATATCTTTACGCTCACCGCGGCGTCCGCGGCAAACCTGTAAGTCTTTATTACCTTCCTGCCAAAAACGTCAGAATTAATCTCAACCGCGCGTTTACTGAAGTGGAAAGCTATGAATACACTGCGGGAGGCAACAGTGTAAAATATAAAAGTGATGATATTATTCATTTCATGATTCCCGACCCCGATAGTAATATAGAGGGAAAATCAATCATTTCCGCTTTCAACTATACGCTTGATATAGACTATTATCAAAACCTCTACCAGCGCAGTTTTTATCTTTATGACGCCTCAGTTGGTATGATACTCGAGCCCGATCCCCAGCTTAATGACGCTGAGATCGCAAAAATGCGCGAACAGCTCCGCGATCGTTACGAAGGTCCGTCTAATGCGGGACGCACTCTTATACTCGGTAAAGGCATCAAAGCTAATGCTTACAGGAATTCACCGAAAGACGTTGAAATAATTCCGTCCCGTAAACTGATTCGCGAGGAAATACTCACAATGTTCCGTGTGCCTAAAACTATACTCGGTATAACAGACGAAGTAAACCGCGCCAATGCGCGCGAATCGCTCAAAACGTTCAACGATTATGTTATTAAGCCTTTTGCGAAAATTTGCATCGAGAGTAAACTGAACCTCTTCCTTGCGGAAAATTATTCCGATAAGAATCTGTATATTAATATGGAATACGAATTTGAAATTGACCGCGAGCTTCAGTTGCAGGCGTATGATATTTACCGCAAATACGATATTGTATCAAATGATGAAATCCGCGAAATTGAAGGCTTCGGGGGATAAAAATATAGGCTGTATTATAAAAATGAATAGATATGTGTAATAAAAAGAAGTTACACAGAGGACACAGAGAAAACGCAGAGTTACACAGAGAAGAACTTTATTGAGAATAGGAGCAAAATCTTATATTTAGTGATAATTTTTCATCTACCCATTATTATAATACAGCCAAAATATAAACACAGGAAATATCTAAACTACTCAGCATCAGGATTATTTCAGGAAAGTTCTTTCTTTTATTCGTGTAATTCGAGCTAATTAGTGTTAATTCGTGTAAAAATCATTGCTACTGAGTAGTTACTCTTTTTAAATTGTATTTGCATTAAATAATGCCGAAATTGTATAAGTATATTCAGGAGGGTAATTCAGCTTTTTTCCGGCGGTATTTTATTCTGTAATTATTTATTACATTGTGTCTGACCGCGGGAATTAATAAGATTTTTCTTCCGGGGTATTATTAAAACAAAATTATTTTCACTAAAATTTAAAAAAGAACATGAAAAAAGTAATTTCTCTCTTTCTTCTTTCCGCTTTAGTCTTCTCGTTCGGCTCAGTGTTTGCGCAGACCGGTTCAGACTGGAAGTGGCAGAATCCCACACCTCAGGGTAATACCTTAAGGTATGTGAAAATCTGGGATGCCAATACCTGTTATATTGTCGGCTTCACCGGAACATTTATGAAAACAACCAATGCAGGCGTGACATGGACGTTTAATCACCTCGCAGGCCGTGACCTGGGTCCGTCAGGACAGAAATCTTCTATGTACGATGCGCATTTCTTTAATCAAAACACGGGCATAGCTGTCGGAGGGGGTTCAGGAACTGCACCTCTTTACGGAAGCGGTATCGTCAGAACAACAAACGGCGGAACGACATGGGATTCCGTTACGGTAACTCCGTTCGTGACAAGCGCAATTTTCTATCAGGTGTATTTCATGAATGACAACACAGGATATGCTGTCGGTACGACTACTCCTAAGCTTTTCAAAACAACCGATGCGGGTTTAACATGGAACGGCATAACAACTGCTCCGACAACTACTCTGTATGATGTTTACTCTCCCGATTCATTAAACATCATCGTATCAACAACACTCGGTAATGTCCATAAATCAACGGACGCAGGAGCAACATTTTCAGCGGCAATTTCAACTGGAGTTTCGGCGACACTTTATAAAATGGAATTTGCTGATGCGAATACAGGATTCGTTTCAGGTACTGTAAGCGCTTTCAGATATACTACTGACGCCGGACTTACATGGACAACGCCTTCAAATACAGGACTTGTCGCTGCGGCAACATTCTATGATATGGACATCAGGTCTTCTGTAGTAGGAGGTTCGGCAAAACTTAATGAGGGTTTTGAGGATGCGGTATTTCCGCCGGCAGGATGGACAACAAAAAGCCGTTTAGGCTTGGTTATCTGGGCAAGAAGCCTGAATTTACCTCATACAGGTATAGCAAGTGCTTTTAATTCTTACGAAACGACGGGCGGTGATCAATGGCTGGTAACAAAACAAATTAACTCCATTGCGGCAACGGACTCGTTGAAATTCTGGTGGAAAAATGCATTCTCATCGGCATATCCTCCCGACAGTATAATTATAAGAGTTTCAACAACCGATACGGCAGTCGCCAGTTTCTCGAATGTTGTAGCGAGACTTGACGGCTCGACGATGCCTAACGTATGGACTGAATTCAAATATGCGCTCACGTCATTCGCCGGACAGAATATTTATATCGCCTTCCAGCATACTAATACAGACGGCAACGGAGGTTATCTTGACGACGTCACCGTAGGTCCTGTGTCAGCGCCTACAACTCAATCCATTATTTTCCTTACGGGAAATAATACCAATATCTATAAATCAACCAATATGGGTGCTATGTGGGATACAGTTGGATTCCTCGGTTTTAGTCAGCCGTGGACAAGCACTTATTACGCGAGTGACTTTTCACCTACCGGTGATTCACTTGTAACAGTCGGCGCTTTAGGTTTAATTAACCGCAGATTAAATGTTTTAAACAGAACTTCATACACGAATCCTGTAAGAGTTGGTACGGTTTACGATATCTGGGTACAGGGTCTTGGCGTAGGAAATGCTATCGCTGTCGGAGCTTCATCAATTGCCGGCTCGGTATTCGATCAGATATCGCGCTCTACAAACGGCGGTATTACATGGTCAATAGTACCTTACTCCACGACTTCGAGAACATCGTTCAATGATATAGAAATGATTGACGATAATACCGGATATGCTTGCGGTACACTCGGTGCGATTTACAAAACTGTTAACGCAGGAGCTAACTGGGATTCAGTTTCCACAGGCGGCGTAATCTCGGCAACATATAATTTAGCAAAACTTGAATTTATAAACGCTAATACAGGCTGGGTATTTTCGAAAACTACGCCTGTTGTTGATTCATCAACAATCTTTAAAACAACAAATGCGGGCGTAACATGGACATCACAAAGACTAAGTCCTGTTTTCGCCGCAACGTATAGTTATCAGGTTTATAGCGCTTATATGCTTGACGCTAATACAGGCTACTGCCTTAATTACACTCCGAGACCGTACAAAACAACAAACGGCGGTGTAACATGGGATTCAATGAGCCTTATTGATAATTACAGCGTATATCTGTACGGAATCGAAATGTTTAACGCTAATACGGGCTATATTGTTGGCGGCGGCGGACGTTTTTATAAGACAACTAATGCCGGAGCGCTCTGGGATACAATCTCGGTACCATCACGCAATTATTCTTTCTATGCTTTGGATTTTATTAATCAAAATATTGGAATGGTTTCGGCATCATCAGGTGTTACTTATTACACTTCTAACGGTGGTGCAAACTGGATATTAAAGAATACAAATTCAACCGCAACAATGTATGGATGTCAGTTACTTCCGAATACGATGAGCTATTCGGTCGGAAGCACCGCAACCATATTCAAGAACAGCACAATTTTCACCGGTGTTGCGGGTAGTGTAACAGAAACCCCGACTTCGTTTGCGCTGATGCAGAACTATCCGAACCCGTTCAACCCGACTACAACAATTTCATTTGCTTTACCGAAACTTGCAGTCGTAACGTTGAAGATATACGACGTTGCGGGACGCGAAGTTATGAGACTCGTAAATAACCAGCAGTTCGGTGCCGGCGTTCAAAAGATGCAGTTCAACGGCTCCACACTCTCTTCTGGTGTTTACTTCTATTCGCTTATAGTTGATAATAACCTCGTTGATACTAAGAGAATGGTCCTCGTAAAATAAATTTTCAGTAATATTATTTCGAAAAAAGGGTTGTCCCGTAAAGACAACCCTTTTTTTATATCCATATCAAACCTATATACGGGGTTTTATTTCTGTGTGTATAAAGCGCGTATCGTATAGCGTCCAGGGCGTGGTCATTTTCCTTAACGGGTTCATCAAATATTTTACCGTTGCCGTCTTCTTTATATGCGTACATAAGGACTTCTTTATTAACCTGCTTATTACCGGGCTTGCTGTATATTTTACAGCTCTTCACAAAGTCAATTCCGTCTTTTACGTTCTTCTTCGCCGCCTTCGCGTTGAATCCCGCATTCCTCAGCTCTTCAATCCTTCCTGCTTCGGAAGAGTCGCAGTAAATATATTTTGAACTTTCAATTCCGAGTTTCTGCATCTTTTCTATCAAAGCGCTGTTGGTCAGCCTGCTTTCGTAAATCAATTCATTCAGATAGTATTCCTTGTCTTTTAAACCGATTTCAATCAGAGCAGTTTGATTGTTAAATCCGAAATCGAGCCCGTATATGACATCGTCAAAATTTTCATATCCGGGACAGCAGTCAATTATTTCAAACGGCTGATATACAATGTTACGCTGAATGCCCCACTTGCCGAGTACATAAACATCATAATATTCCGCATTCTGAAATTTCAGCGATTCAAGCATCTTCTTGTATTCTTCGTCAATGAATTTATTATCTGCGTATGTAGTCCGGACTGTGTACGAATCCGGTTTATGCGTTGTATTAAGCCAGTGCAGGGCGTTTACGGGATTATATGTCAGTATAATTTGTTTATAGTTCGGCGTCTTACCGCGCAGCCGCAGGTCAACCTGCGTGAAATCGTTTATGTCAAGTTCCGTTGCCTCTTCAATCCATACGGAAGTTATTCCGAATATTGATTTTAGTTTCTCGCGGTCGTCAAGCCCCGAGGTAACGATTTCATTACCGTTCAACGTACATGTAATTCGCATATCGCTTTCGCGCGCGGAAAAATATACTCCCATATTTGTATAGGAAATCAGGCTTTTCAGAAGCGCAAACTGCGAGCCGCGTATAGTGCGGGCTACTTTTCTCAGAAGAAGAAAACGATGCCCCTTTTCTGTAAGTGTGCG
Organism: Ignavibacteriota bacterium; assembly: GCA_026390755.1. GTDB lineage: Bacteria > Bacteroidota > Ignavibacteria > Tepidaquicellales > Tepidaquicellaceae > JAPLFI01. Next base: position 4,526 of record JAPLFI010000623.1, on the reverse strand, counting down.
TATAATGAGCTTCTGCGCCGCGAATACAGATTTACCCGAACCTGCTCCGCCGTAAAGATGCAAGTAACGTGACTTTTCACTGACAAGCGGAAGATAGACATCGTTGATGCTCCATGGGTCGAAAACAAATTTAATTTTACTTTTCTGATTCTTCGTTTCCTGCTGTATCCTCTGTATCTTCATAATCTTCCCGTTTTGCAAAGGAAATGTAAACTGTTTTTATAATGTTCTGTGTATCAACATTTCCGTTTAATGAACTTCCCTCTGCGGATTCAGCCGGGTCATTACCGGAACATTTTCCGTGTTTACCGCCGGACTTATTCCAGTCCGTTTGTTTCCACACCGAAGCATTGAATTCTCTTTTCCCGACAGATTGTAATCCTGTTTCTTCCCACTTTTTCCGTGAACTGCGTATCGCCTTCATAATAAGTTCGCGAAAAGAAACCGTGCTCCGGGAATTTTCAATTATCGTACTTTCTTCCGGAATCTGATTTTCATCGAGATATTGCGCCGTGCGCCATACCTCATCCCATGCGGCTTCCACAAAACTGTTTTTCGAAAAACCATGTCCGATGTGCCTGCAGAATCTTTCTGTTAAAAATTTCTTTTCTGCAATTGATGCTTTCTTTTCTGCGATTAATGCTTCCTTCTCTGTGATTGATGCTTCCTTCTCTGCGATTAATGCTTCCTTCTCTGCGATTGATGCTTCCTTCTCTGCAATGTCTGTATTTTGCTCTGTGTTTTCTTCAGGCGCCGGCTGTTTACACATAATTTTTTCTTTCTGAATTTTATTCATAATCTTTTTCCTTTCTGATGCAATTTAATGAAAATTAGTCCGCGTGATTCCAATATTGCCGGTGTTTTCCCTTCCGGCAATATTGAAATCAACAGAACATATTATCCCTAATTTTGTATAGTGGATACTGAAATAATAAATATTCTGTCGGGATTTCTGCTCAATTTCAACTTCCGGCAGCTCAGGAAAATATTCCGCGATATACGCTACGTAAAGCTCAACCAGATTGCCATGGATCACGCCCTGGAGCAGTCGCTGAAAAACGGATACGCTAAAAATAAAGAAGAAAAACTGCGCGAACTGATGACGCGCGAAAATTACATCTCCGGAAAGGAATAATAACAATGAACGAAAAATTGAAATACATTTTAGGGCTTATAATCTATGCAGTTTGTTTTTTACTGCTTTCGTACGCTCTTGCGAGAATATCAAGCTGTAAAAAAGTGGGGGATATCGGCAATACAATAATCATACACGATACAACGGTCGTAACGAGGTATGAAAGGGAAGTTAAGCGCGATACGGTCGTGAAATGGTACGAGCGTATAACATCGCGGAAACCCGAACCGGAATATATTTACGTGCAAAAAACTGATTCGGTTTTCAGTGAAAAGTTTAAATCGTATGATTTTATGCTCAAGGTTGATAAAGCCGGCGATATGCTGATAATAAAAGCGCTGAATGAAAAAGATTCACTCATAAAGGAATATATTTGGAGCGAAGTCGGTCGTGATTTTATTCTCACGTCGCAACATAAAAACATATCACTTAAAACTCAAAAACTGTACTGGACGGGAGTAACAAGCAGGTTTGCTCTCAGGGGTGATATTCGCACGCTGAAAGATATTAATGAATGTGATTATACGGCAGGGCTCAATACCGGAATTTCATACATGGACAAGCTTACGCTCACCTTGGGCGCGGAATACTCGCTTAAAAATAAATCGGCTTATTTAAACCTTGAATTGAATTGCAGGTTATTCAGATGAAACTGTCAGTTTATTTGCCCTCAC
>JAPLFI010000623.1:0-2692 GCA_026390755.1 Ignavibacteriota bacterium | reverse complement strand
GCTGTTATATGTACATTGTTTGTTTCGGCAAACGTGAATGCACAGGATACAGCATCGGTATATAACGGTTCAACTGCAAAAAACACAATAAAGTTTAAGGAAATCCGGAGTATATGCCCGGAAAAGAATTCTGATTTTATCGTCATACTCGACCCCGCTCACGGATACGATGTCCCCGGAAAACGCTCGCCCGACGCCAGGTTTCAGGAATGGAAATGGTCGCGCGAGATAATTCGGCTGATATCGGACAGGTTCGACAGTCTCGGAATCAGTTATGCTCTTGATAATGATTCGGACGCTGAAATCGGGCTGAAGAACCGCGTAAGAAATACAAATAAAATCTCGCAGGACTATCACTATAATAGAGCGATTTTTATATCCGTGCATGCCAATGCATCGGGAATGGGTACCGAATGGCTGAATGCGGGAGGATTCTCAATCTATACATCGCGCGGACATACCCCCGCAGACGTTTATGCCGGTATCATTTATGATGAATTCAAGAAAACGTTTCCTGAACTGAAAACGCGCGAAGACTATAGCGACGGCGACACTGACTTTGAAGCAAATTTCCGTGTACTCCTCTGCCGTGTGGCCGCGGTTTTAATCGGAACAATGTTCCAGGATAACCGGGAAGATGTTGAAATAATGCTCTCTGAAGAATTTAAGACCCGGTACGCGGAAATGATTACAAATGCAGTTATTGCGATTATATCGCTTGGAGTTCCTTAATGTGCACATTATTAATATTATCCACATTTAATTGATTAAACTTGAAAAGGGTAATCTTATAAAAAGTTATTTACTTTTTTCTTTCTGGCTTTAATTACTGTCGTATTTGCACAAAGTGCAAATGCGCAAATATCTGAATATTTGCAATTTATATTACCTCAGGGATTTTATCAATATTTACTTTCCTAGTAAAATCGGTTCAACTTATCCACTATCGGTTCAACTTATCTACTATCGGTTCAACCGACATATAGGGGGTTAAAATTTACACTTGACAATAAAAATAAAAATACTGAATTTTACAAAAAATAAGGACTACCGGAGAGGATTGAGGAAATTTAACTAAAATAAAATTATTATGGAATCTTTAAAGAACAGATTACAGACATTAGGAATTTCGGGAAGAGAGGCAGAAGTCTATATTGCCCTATTACATAAAGAAGAACTTACAGCTCCTGAAATTGCAAAAATATCGACTGTATCGTTAAGTAAAGTTTATGAAGTTCTTCAAAATCTTGTGAAGAAGAGCATGTGCAATGAGAACTACAAGGACGGACTAAAAGTTTTCAGCGCTATTGAGCCAAAAATTGCTTTGGAAAATATTCTGTCAGTTTATGAAACTGATTTAAAGAATAAAAAATTAAGTGCTCAGGGATTGGAAAAAAGCCTGACATCAATTTATGAAAATAAAGAATACAAAGAACATCCTTTGGATTTCATAGAGATTATAAGTGATATAGGACAATTAAAGGAAAGATTTGTTAGTATTGAATTAAATACTAAGAAAGAAATTCTTGGATTCATGAAATCTCCTTATGCAATACATCCTGATGATAATTTTGATAATCAGGCAAAAATACAAAAAACGAGCATCCAAAAAGGTATATATGAATGCAATAATATTCAAACTCAGGATGAAAAAAATAAATTAATAAAAACAATCCGGGCTTGTCAAAATCATGGTGAAGAAGTCAGATTGATAAAAGAACTTCCGATGAAACTTGTTATCAGCGATGAAACCGTTACAATGTTTTCCTTACCGGTAACTTCAGCTTTCAAGTCACGGCTTACGGCTCTAATAATAAACCACCCTGCTTTTGCAATAAACTTTAAGATAATTTTCGAAATGTATTGGGATAAAGGAATGACCTTAGAGGAATACGAAGAACAGGATTTATTTGAGGAAGAACCGGGAAAACAAATATTATAAGAATAGTAAATATCTTCAAAACAAATAATACAATAATGTTATGAAATTAAAAAATCTTTTACAGTTAGTTCTTTTGCTCTGCCTTTTTATGTTTGCAAGCTACAGCGCTTATGCAAACAACATCTCTGTCTCCAATTTCAGTCTTACGGGTCAAAATGCCGCAAATCACTATGTTATGGTAAAATTTGACATCAGTTGGGAAAACTCATGGCGGACATCTTCTGCTCCGAATAACTGGGATGCCGCATGGGTCTTTGTGAAATACCGTGTGGGCACAGGTGCATGGATGCACACGTGGCTGAATAACACAGGACACATAAACCCAACAGGAAGTACAATAACAACCGGCTTGCTCAAACCTGATTCTGTATTTAACGCAACTGCAAATCCAGGTTTAGGTGCATTTATATACCGTGATGCCGACGGCACAGGAACTTTTTCAAAAACCGGAGTACAACTCCGCTGGAACTATGGCGCTAACGGCGTGGCTGATAATGCAATAATAGATATTCGTGTATATGCTATAGAACATGTATATGTACCGCAGGGAAGTTTTTATGCGGGCAGCGGAGGTACGGAATTCGGTGCTTTCTACAAGTATCCTGCAACTACTGATCCTTTTCAAATTACAGGTGAAAGTGCAATCACAGTGGGAACTGCAACCGGTAACCTGTATTACCCGGCTGGTACCAGTATCGGAGACCAGCTTGGACCTATCCCGGCCGCATTTCCCAAAGGTTTTAACGCTTT
>JAPLFI010000202.1 GCA_026390755.1 Ignavibacteriota bacterium | reverse complement strand
GCCAATTTAAGCTGAACGGCAAAATATTCACCGGATGTACCTTCAAAATCAGTATTGATATCAGCGGCTGATTCTAATATGATTTTCCCTTTAAGATTGAGTAGAACCGAAGAAGTCCCCGAAAATACTTCAAGAGACTCCCCTGCCGATATATTCAGAGGCCGGACTATTAAATCATATTCATAGTTATAAACACTTTCGAATTTTGCACGCTCATTTCTTGCAGTTGTTGTAAAATCCTTAAAGTAACCGAAATTAATTTCTATATCATCAGCGATCTTAGAGCCGTCGGTGACGGGAAAATCCGCAAGAGACAAACTATCACTGCCGCGTTCATCCGATAGCAAATGCCACAGTTCTTCGGTCACAAAAGGAATTACAGGATGTAACAGTTTCAAAACATTTTCATACATTACAAGAGCCCTGTTTATGATTGCCGCAGCTGAAGAAGCATTTTCGTTGATTTTTCCTTTAGTTAATTCGATATACCAGTCACAGAAGTCGTTCCATACAAAACTATAAAGAGATTTTGTATAATCGTTCAGTCTGTAATGATTCATGTAATATTCAACATCCCTGAGCGTTGTATTATATCGGCTGTCAATCCATTGTTCGACGAAATCATAATCCTGTCCGGCATTACCGGATTCGGGAGAAGTTTCAATCTTATTCCGTGTCAGCATAAGGAATCTGCCGGCATTCCACAATTTAGTAATAAAATTCCTGCCGATTTCCGTATTTTTCGTATCAAATAAAACATCTGAGCCGAGCGGAGCGAGATAAACAATTGTAAACCTCAGCGCATCAGTACCGTAATCATCCATAATCTGCAGAGGATCGGGAGAATTACCGAGCGATTTCGACATTTTCCTGCCGATTCCGTCTCTGACGGTTGAATGGAAATACACATCTTTAAAAGGGATATCCTTCATATATTCCAAACCTGACATTATCATCCTCGCAACCCAAAGGAAAATTATATCGGGAGCGGTTGAAAGAAAATCAGTCGGATAAAAGTACTTCAAATCAGCATTTTCAGCGTCCTTTTGAGAATTCTCCCATCCGAAAACGCTGAAAGGCCATAACCATGACGAAAACCATGTATCCAAAACGTCCGGATCCTGATTATAGTTTTCAATATCCGAAGGCGGCTCTGTTTCACAGTAAATCTCATTCGTATTTTTGTGATACCAGATAGGAATCTGATGTCCCCACCAAAGCTGACGTGAAATACACCAGTCGCGGACGTTATTAAGCCAGTAATAATAAGTTTTAGTCCATTTATCGGGATGAAATTTAATCTTACCTTCTTCGACAACCTTTATCGCAGGTATGGCAAGTTTCTTCATAGAAACAAACCATTGATCAGAAAGATATGGTTCAATAACGGCTCCGGTTCTTTCAGAAATATTTACATTATGTGTAAAATCCTCAATTTTCTCAATAAATCCGAGCACCTCAAGCTTTTCGAGAATTTTCTTCCGGGCAGATTTTACGGAAAGTCCTTCAAACTCAATACCGTTCTCATTTATCTTTCCGTCTTTTGTCAGCACATTAACAATATCAAGGTTGTGTCTTTTACCTACTTCAAAATCGTTTGCATCGTGAGCGGGAGTAATTTTCAAAGCCCCTGTTCCGAATTCAACATCAACATAATTATCGAAAACAACTGGTATAATTTTGTTCACTAAGGGCAATATAACTGATTTACCTGAAAGACAGTTATATCTCTCGTCAGAAGGATTCACTGCAACGGCAGTATCGCCCAGCATTGTTTCCGGTCTTGTAGTTGCGATAATCAGAAAATTATCTTCCCCGGCAATCGGGTACCTGATATAATATAATTTATCGTTTTTCTCGACATAGCTAATTTCGTCATCGCTGAGCGCAGTTTGAGAAATACTATCCCAGTTAACAATTCTCTTTCCTCTATATATCAGCCCTTTTTTGTATAAATCCACGAAAACATGTTTAACTGCTTTCGATAAGCCTTCATCGAGCGTAAACCGCTCCCTTGACCAGTCAACCGAAACTCCGAGTTTGCGCAGTTGTACTAAAATAATTCCGCCGTATAATTCCTTCCATTCCCATACTTTCCGTATGAATTCATCTCTGCCGAGTTCATTTTTAGACAGACCTTTACCCCTTAAATCCTCTTCAACTTTAATCTGAGTGGCAATTCCTGCGTGATCCATACCGGGCACCCAGCATACTTCGTAATTCAGCATTCGCTTCCAGCGGCAGTATATATCCTGAATAGTATTATTGAGAATATGTCCGATATGCAAAATACCGGTGACATTCGGCGGAGGAATAACGACTGAATATTTCTTCTTCCCGGAATTTACGACTGAATTATAAGTTTTATTGATTTCCCAGAAATCTCTCCATTTTTGCTCAATTTCAGGTGCGCTGTATTTAGGGGGAATTTCAAACATGCAATAACATCATTAATTTATATTAACATTTTTGTAACTACTCAGCCATAAAAATAAATTGCCACAGATTCACAGATTATAAAACTATTCTTTATGTTATTAGCGATTTTCGCCTAAAATATGATGAATTTCTATTCATACCCCAAATAGTTCTTCTAATTTCACAACTTTCTTTTATACTGAATATTATTTTTGAATATTTCATTAGCTAAATCTGTGAATCTGTGGCTATTTTTAATAACGCTGAGTAATTATACATTTTTTTTCATTTTTTCCATTATTTCACAGGCAAGATTCATATATGCAATGGCTCCGATTGAGTTAATCCTGTACAGGCAAAGAGGTTTTCCGAAAAATGTTGCTTCATTAAGCAGATTCGACACAGGAATTATCGTATTCATCATATACTCACCATATTTCACTTTCAATTCCCTTTCGGAAATCTCAGTTACCTTGGAATTTGATTCATACATCGTCAGAATAATACCCTCAATCTCAAGATACGGGTTAGATATTTCCCGTATCCACTCCAGATACTGAAACAATCGGTCAACGGCATATAATGACAAATGTCCGCATTTAACAGGAATCAAAATAGAATCGGAAGCCGTTAAAGCGTTAGCTGTTATTCCCCTTAAAACTGGAGGACAGTCAATAATAACAAAATCATATTTCATACGCGCTTCCTTAAGGGCGTTTTTCAGTATAACACGGTTTTCGGTTACTTTCGAGAACTTTTCATCAAGTTGAATTGAATTGATGTTGGCGGGAATAAAATCGAGGTAATCAATATCTGTCTTATGAATCGTATAAGCTATTGATTTTGTAAAATTGAAAATTTCTGAAATTCCCGCCTTAATCTTATCCGGCGTAAATCCAAGCGCAACTGCGGAAGAACCGAACGGATCGACATCAATAAGAAGAGTTTTCTTCTCAGAAACTGCGAGTGAAGCGGCGAGATTTACGGCAGTCGTAGTTTTTCCTGCCCCGCCTTTCGAAATACAAACTGAAATAACTTTACCCATCAACACCTGCCTGAAGTTCAATATAACTTCCGAGCTTCGCTTTTAATAAATCTCCCTTAATAACTTTCCCGACTCCTTCCGGTGTACCGGTGAATATCAAATCGCCTTTAGATATCGAGAATATACTTGATATATAAGCTATTAACTTATATATATTAAATATCATTAATGATGTATTACTAAACTGTATTCTATTATTGTTCAAATATAACTCAATATCTGTATTCATTGGATTAGGCATATTTTCGGAGGGAAGGATTTTTGAAACCGGCGCCGAGGTAATAAACCCTTTTGCCACAGTCCATGGAAGACCTTTCTTTTTCAGTTCAGACTGGACATCCCTGAGCGTCATATCCAGACCTACGGCATAGCCGAAAATATAATCTTTTGCATTTTCCTCCGGAATATTATACCCGTCCTTCCCTATTGCCACAACCATTTCGGTTTCATAGTGGAGGCAATCCGATATTTTTTCACCGTTAACCGAGGGAATAGAAATTGTTTCTCCGCCGGAGATAACGGCTGTATCCGGTTTCGAAAATATTACAGGTTTCTCGGGAATACAGGTGGAATTAAACTCCTTTATATGCTCCGTATAATTCTGTCCGACGCAGAATATATTGTGCACTTCGAATAATTCCTCTGAATCGTATATTTTTATATATTTTTTCAATTTTACAGTATGGAATAAAATATTTGATTGTTATTTATCACGGCAAAAGGTTTACAGATAAGCTTGAAACCATTGAAAGGAGTATTCCGGCTTTTAGATTTAAATTTAGAACTGTCAACTGTCCATTCTTTATTAATATTAAGAATAGTCAGATTTGCCTTTTCGCCTTTCCGTATTCTGATTTCCGGAAGATTTAATAATTTCCGCGGATTCACAGAGATTTTCCGTATAAATTCACTCAGAGAAATAACGCCTGTTTTGACCAGATACGTGAACGAAAGTCCGGCGCAGGTTTCAAGACCGATAATTCCGAACGGCGCGGTTTTTAAATCTGCCGATTTCTCTTTTGCAGTATGCGGAGCATGGTCTGTACATATAATTTCAATAATATTATCTCGTAAGCCATCTAAAATATTCTTAATATCGGATTCAGTCCGCAGAGGCGGATTCATCTTCGCATTACTCCCCTCTTTTTCAACAGCAGTATCAGTTAAAACGAAATGATGCGGACATACTTCAGCCGTAACGGATAGTCCGTCAGCTTTTGCTTTTCTTATCAAATCCACACTGCCGCCGCATGATATATGCTGTAAGTGATACAAAGCGCCTTTAATATCCGCCGTAATTTTCAGGTCACGCGATACAATTTCAGTCTCACTTTCATGCGGAATTCCCGCAACTCCGAGATTCTCCGATACCTTCCCTTTGTGTATGACTCCCGAGCCGCCAGCCTTATAATCTTCGGCATGCTGAAGAACCGGTAATCCCGATTTTGAAGAAAACCCGAGGGCAGTCCGCATCAGCGCTTCGCTGTAAACAGGACTTCCGTCATCGGTCAGCGCTAAAGCACCTGCTCTTTGCAACTCAAAATAATCGGAACTCACCATACCTTCTCTGTTTTTCGAAACACATGCCGAGGCGTAAACATCTACGATATTACCGTCGGATTTGTTTAATATATCCTTTAATACTTCTGCATTATCAACAGGCGGTTTTGTATTCGGCATACACAATACACCTGTAAATCCTCCGTTTGCGGCTGATTCAGCTCCCGACGAAATACTTTCGGGTAAATCCTCCTTTTCAGTTTGCCCCGGGTATCTGAAGTGAACATGCATATCAAAAAATCCGGGCGCGCACAGGAGTGAATTTCCTTCGACTATCTCAACATCATCCGGAACATTATTTTGCACGGAAGTACTTTCAATTACGCCATTGCGTATATAAACATCCGTTACACCGTTTATATTATCCGAAGGAGATATTAGAGTTATGTTTTTAAATAATAAATTCAAATTGAAAGAATAAAACTAACTAAAAATGTGGGCAATACCGGATTCGAACCAGTGACCTCTTCCGTGTGAAGGAAGCGCGCTAACCGACTGTGCCAATTGCCCTTCTGTGTTAAGTTACAAACTATGAACCAATAAGAAAATTCCATAATAAAGCATCGAGTATAAGAATCATTGCGGCGCAGATAACGAATGATTTAATTGTTGATTGTCCTACACCCTGCGCCCCGCCTGTTGTATTAAATCCTACAAAACATCCTATAGACGATATTGAAAAACCAAAGAAAAACGCTTTTATCATCGCCGCATTCACGTCTTTTATTGCAAACGATTTTCTGAATCCGTTTAAAAACACTCCCCCTGATATATCAAGAAACATTGTTGATACAAGATATGAACCAACGATAGCAACCGTACATGCATAAATAACCAATACCGGCAGCATAATTGTCGCCGCTACGACTCTCGGCATTGCAAGATATCTGATAGGGCTGATTGCCATTGCCTCAAGCGCGTCTATTTGCTCGGTTACTTTCATAGTACCTATTTCAGCCGAAATTGAAGCGCCTACCCTGCCGGCAAGAACAATCGCAGAAAGTACGGGTCCGAGCTCAATAATAATTGCCCTCGGCGTAGCCGAGCCCATAATGCTCAAAGGTACCATTCCTGCCATCTGATACGCCGCCTGCCATGCTGATACGGCGCCTGTAAACAAACCGATAATTGATACAAGGACAAGAGAGTTAACCCCTATATGCACCATCTGGTCGAGAATAAGTTTCCTGTCTTTAAAGACTCGCGGCAGATACCTGACTACACCGATAAACATCAGATAATAATCCTCAATATCCTTAAAGAAAGTGTAAATCTTTTTTAATACTAAATTAATAAACATAATTTTCTTACAATTGCATTCTCTGCATTTTAACCTGCAGTAATTTATTTCCGGATTTTTTCGTTACCGTAAAAACAATATCCTTATAATCAATTCTCTCGTAAATATCCGGCACATGACCTGTCACCATCTGCAGAAAACCGCTTAAAGTATGATAATCGTCGTTATCAACAGGTATATCAGAATTGAATTTACCGTTAAATTCTTCGATAGAAATCACCGGGTCAACCAAAAATATCCCGAGTTTATCTTTCTGTACATTTCTTGTTTCGATGTCATATTCATCCTCAATTTCACCGACAATTTCTTCAATAATATCCTCAAGAGTTATTAACCCTTCAACTCCGCCGTGCTCATTAACTACAATACCCAGGTGAATATGTTTACGCTGAAAATCTTTCAGGAGCTCACCGATATGTATAGTTTCCGGCACAAAATAAGCGGGACGCAAAATATCCATTAAAACAATCAGTTCCCTGTGCTCGGTTGCGCTGATTAAATCCTTTGAATAAATGATTCCGATAATATTATCGAAGTTTTCGTTGTAAACCGGAATTCGTGAATAACCTTCGTCTATAACTGTTTGAATAATTCTGTCACGATGGTCGCTGATATCAAGTGCGATCATGCTGTTTCTTGGGACCATAATATCTCGTGCCATTTTATCATTAAAGTCGAATATCTTTTCAATAAGCTGATGCTCCGTCGAATCTATAACACCGGTCTTCCTGCCTTCGGCTATGAGGTATCTGATTTCTTCTTCAGAATGTAATATTTCGTCCTTTGTAACCGGTTTCATACCCAGCATTTTGATGATGCTGTTTGCTATCCAGTTTAAAAAAAGTATGAACGGCTTGAATATTTTATAAAAAATATGAAGCGGGATTGTAAGCCATAGAGCAATTGTCCTCGGATACTGAATTGCAATCATTTTCGGAGCCTGTTCCCCTACAGAAACAGTTATGAAAGTTATCAGAAGAATTCCTATTATCGTTGCGGCAGTACCTCCCAAAGCAGATTCAAGTCCCATAAATCTGAAAACCGGTAAAAACAATCTTGAAAATGAATCCTCTCCGATCCATCCTAAAAGAATATTTACAAGTGTAATTCCAAGCTGAGCCGCAGAAACATAAACATCAATATTATCCTTGACAACACGAAGATATTTCAGCCTTTTGTTATCCCTTTTCTCTCCGTCCGCTTCAATTTCCGATGCTCTGACGCGGATTATCGCGAACTCAATTGCCACGAATAATGCGTTGAAAAGGATGAGCAAACCTATTATAAAAATATCGAAAAGAACAGATTTTATCTCCATACGAAATCTATTTTGTATAAATCATTTTCTTTATATCGGATGAATAATCGGTATCAATTTTGTAAAAATATATTCCGCTTGAATAATTACCGTATTTTGAAATATTAAACTCAATTTTATAACTTCCCGGATTTTTCACTTCGTCAAGTAAAACTGCGACTTCTTTTCCGTCTATTGAAAAGACTTTAAGTTTCACGCGCGTTGTAGAATTCAGTTCAAATGAAATATTCGTAACCGGATTGAAAGGATTGGGGTTATTCTGATGCAGAAGTAAATCGCTCTTTTCGGAGTAACCAACCTTTATTTCCTGAAATGATAATTCATTGCCGAAATTGTCCAGCATCGCAATCCTGTATAGAAATACTCCGTTTGAAACAGGTACATGCTTCAGAGAAAAGAAAAGATATTCAACCGAATCCTTTTCCCTTTTAAACTCAAATTCAGATAAACTGATTTTATCAACCGGTAAATATATTTCCTCACTGCCCTTTTTATATTCAATTCTGAATACAGCCGCAGGGGAATCCTTTTCCACTCTCCATTTTAACTCTACGCTTTTCTTTACAATACGCGCAGAAACATCGCTAATCAGATTAATGCTTTCTTCCTGCGAAAAGACGCATGAGCCGGTAATAAGTAAAATCAGTAAAACCTTTATACAAACACGCATTATTATCTGTTATCTTTCAAAAACTGTAAACGCTTCTCAAGCTTATTTCTATGTACAAGAAGTTTATCCTTTCCAAAAACGGCTTCTTCCTGTGATTTGAAAACGAGTTCAAATTCATCGCTCATAACAATCGCCTCTTCCGGGCACACTTCTTCACAGAAACCGCAAAAAATACACCGCACCATATTAATCTCAAACTTCTCGGGAAACCTTTCTTTCAGCAGTTCAGTCTCGTTTGCCTGAACTTCAATTGCAAGAGCAGGACAGACCCTTGAACACAGACCGCAGGCAACGCATCGCTCAACACCGTTATCCTCCAGAACAAGAACTGGTCTCCCCCTGAAACTCGGCGGCGGAACCCATTTTTCTTCAGGATACTGTCGTGTAAATTTAGGCCTGAAAACCTGCTTAAGCGTCAGCGCGAGACCTTTTACAATCTGCGGAATATAAGTTTTTTCGAATAGAGTTAAATCACTATTCTTTATATAATCCATCAAGATTACTTTATTAAAATCATCTTTTTCACGGCACTGTATGCAGAAGTCGTAATTTTGTAATAATAAGTTCCGGTTGAGAGATTAAATTCCGAAGCATTAAACTCATAATTATATTTACCGGGCGCAATTGATTCGTTATTTATCAAATTTGCAACCTGATTACCGAGTATATCATAAAGCACCAGAGATACATTATCTTTCTTAGGAATTGAAAATGAAATTACGGTTGACGGGTTAAACGGATTCGGATAATTCTGCTTGAGCGAATATCCGTCAACTTCGGAAGATATCTTTGTTATGCCTACAGGACCGAGAGCCACGCGGAAAGTATCAACGATAGAAACCGCGGGGTTATTGTTTACATAGCACTGTATGGCTATTACAGCCGTACCGATTGACTGTCCTACCAGGTCAATAAGCAAAGTGTCCTGCTGACCCGCCGTCAGAATCATAGGAGACATCCCTCTCGGAGGAACGCTGTCCACCGTAGGTGCGTAACAGTTAACCCCAACGCACATCTGCGATGACCATGTAGGTCCCGGGAGATTATTAAGAACCCGTACAATTTTAAAACTCAGACTTGTTGTGCCTGTATTTTTGAATACGCCTTTTGTTGGAGTCACTGATGTCGAAGACGTATCTCCGTAAACAATTGCTGGACTGACTCTGTAGAATGTAAAAGTCTGCGAATTGACTTTCGAGACTAAAATAACAAAAATAAGTAAAGAAAGTGTAAATAGTTTTTTCATCTGAATAAGTAATTTAATTTAAAGATAATTTTAATTTAACAAAATTTTAATTAAGTAATCCTTGTAATCTGTTTAAATGATGTTTTGCAAGTTTATAATCGGGAGCCAGTGAAAATGCTTTTTTATATTCATCGAGGGCTTCGAACCACAGACCCATTTTCTCATAAACGACACCGAGATTAAAATGAGCGAATTCCCGGTTAGAATATCTTTTGGCAGAAATGGCAAGGTCGAGCCATGCAATAGCTTCTTCGAAACGCTCCAGATTTATCAGATAAGCGCCTATATCGTTATATGGGTTTCCGAAATCAGGATCCATTTGAATCGCATTTTTACACTCGTCAATTGCCTTTTCATAGTCACCCAGCGCGCTAAGCGCCCAGCCGAGAAATGTATAAGCTTCGGCAGTCGGATAATAATCGAGAGATCTTTTATAATACTCAATTGCCTCTTCAAAATTTCCGTCCATTTGAAACTTATACGCTTTTTCGAAGAATTCTTTAGATATCTCTATAAGATTTTTCGCGCTCATTTAAAATATGTCTGTTACAATATTCAACTGCCGCAATATATCAAAAGTTTCACCTAATTTAAATCCATATAACATGCTTATTACAGTGTTGAACATAAAACTTATATTTCTCTATGCTTTCTGTGTCTCCGTTGTTTTGTTAGCTCTTTAGCTCTTATTCTTGGGGAAGTTCTTCCCTGCCTGCCTCTGCCTTGTGCAGACAGGTGTCTGCGCCAGGCAGGCAGGTCCGTGTCCTCAGTGTAACTTCTTTAGCTCTTATTCTAAAAAAGTTCTTTCTTTAATTCGTGTTTAAAAATTGTTACTTAGTAGTTACGAATGGCTTAATTTTGCTGAATTTATTTCATATTTTAAAAAAATGAATAAAATTGGCGTAATACTCGGTTCAGGTTTAGGGCGGTTTGCCGAAGAAATTGATAATAAAACATTGATTTTTGAAGATAACAGCGGTATTCACCATAAACGTGTATATGGAGGACAAGTTAAAGGAAAAAATATTATCATCTTTTCAGGCAGGAATCACTATTACGAAGGAAACCATACTGATAAAATATTTTTTAATATTGAACTTGCCGTAAAATTCGGAATAGAACATCTGATAATCACAAATGCGGCAGGCGGAATAAATAATGACTATAAAGTTTCTGATCTGATGTTAATCAAAGGACATATAAATATGTTCTTTATTAACTTTGCAAAAGAACGTAACTGTGATTTATATGACATAAATCTGAACAACGAAATTCTCGGAATTGCCGTAAAAAACGGAATACCGCTTCATCACGGAATTTATTACGCCTCCTCCGGTCCGGTTTATGAAACGAAGGCAGAAACATCCTTTATACGAAAGTCAGGAGCGGATGCAGTCGGCATGTCAACAATTCCTGAAATATTCAAAGCGAGGGAATACGGCATTAAAGTATCAGCCATTTCGTGCATTACGAATAAACTCAGCTCATCCCAATCTTCAGATTGCGCGCCCGTATCCCATGAAGAGGTAATCGCCGCAGGAGAAGCGGCATATAAGAACCTATCTGAATTAATAAAACACATTATTCACAACCAATCGTCTCTTTAGTGACAAAATATTTATAGCGTTAATTCCGTCCAAAACTGACCAATATTCTGCGTAAAATTTCCACCTATGTTAATTCAATTTAATAATATTTATTTGTATATTTCGACCTGAAACTTTTCCCATTAATAAAACAGCAATATTACATATAAATAAGAAAAATAAAATAGCTGTGATATGTGATATACACGGATACTGTAAAGCTCTCCGTGAGTGTAATTTAGGAAAAATAAACAGAATAATTTGGAAATAATAATCAGCATTCTTCTTGGCATATGTTTGGCGGCGGCAGCCGGATTCAGAGTATTTATACCGCTTCTGCTCATAAACATCGCATCCATGGCGGGGTATATGCAATTAGCTGACGATTTCGCCTGGATTGGCTCAATACCGGCGCTTATAGTTTTTTCGGTTGCGGTTGTTGTTGAAATTATTGGGTATTATACTCCTTGGGTTGATAATCTTCTTGATTTGATTGCCTCTCCGTTAGCGATAATATCCGGTATTTTACTTTCCGGCGCCGTAATAATTGATGTGAATCCACTGATAAAATGGACTTTAATGGTGATAGTCGGCGGCGGAACATCTATTTCTTTTCACCTGTTAACCGCCAAAACACGCGCTCTATCTTCGTTATTTACAGGGGGGTTTGCGAATCCGATTTTTTCAACTTTTGAATCCATATCGTCAATATTTATAACAATAATTTCAATAATAATACCAATATTAGGAATTATACTTGTTATCTTATTGCTGTGCCTACTTTATTACCGATACAAGAAACGTAAACGGAAAAAAGAACTTGCCGCTATGCCGGCAGTTTAAATATATTTTCAAAACTTTTGTTTACTGCAAGCTGATAAAGAATTACGGCTCAGTATAGATACTATCTTTATTTTAAAACACTTTGTCCGTTTTGTCTGTAATATTCTCTTTTTATAATTTATTTTAATGCAAAACTAAGAGTAAAATGTTTACAATAAAAAGACGTCTTCGGACTCTCAGCCTGAGTAAGTTAATAAAATATATTATTTATGATAATTGATACTCATGCGCATCTTTATTATGATGACTTGTTAAATAATATTGATACTATTCTGGAGCAGGCGATTGCCGCAGGAGTTGAAAGGATTATCGTACCTGCGGTTGATATGGCAACCTCCCGGACAATCCTTGAACTTTCCTCGAAACACAAAATGATTTTTGCCGCAATTGGTGTCCATCCATGTGATGTCAATAAAATCAAAATTGATGATTTTACGGAATTAAGGGATTTACTGAAACACGATAAGGTAGTCGCCGTCGGTGAAACCGGACTCGATTACTATTGGGATAAAAGCAATATAAAGATACAAAAACAGATTTTCAGAAAGCAGATTGAACTTGCACTGGAGAATAAGCTTCCGGTCGTAATTCATACAAGGGATTCGATTAAAGATGCGATTGAAATTATCGGAGAAATGAAATGCCCGGAACTGAAAGGACAATTCCACTGCTTTTCCGGAGATGAAAAGGATTTGGAATGTATTCTCCGATTTGATGATTTTTATGTATCTTTCTGCGGCAATATTACGTATAAGAAATATGAAGGACGGGAAGTGATTGAAGCAGTTCCCCCTGAGAGATTGTTAGCTGAAACCGACTCCCCTTTTCTGCCTCCCGAGCCATTCCGCGGGAAAAAGAATCAACCTGCATGGATAGTGAAATCACTGGAGAAAATTGCAGAGTTGAAGAAAATTGACCCGGTCAATTTAGCTGATTTAATACACAATAACACAATCAGTTTATTTTATAAACTAATTTAGTTATTTACAAATAGATATTATTGACTTATATTGTGAAAGTGCTTTTCTAAATTTAAATTATTTTACTATGGACAACAGTTTACATTTTCAGGACAGCGGACCGGGTTCATTCAATCCGCCGCCGCCACCTCCGCCTCCACCGCCTCCTCCTGTATATACAGGCGGAACCGGCTCATCCGGTAAAGCGAGTTCAGCGGCTATATGGGCTCTTATATTAGGGATTCTTGCATGGGTTTTATGCGGATTTTTTGCCGCTGTACCTGCATGGATTGTCGGAAAGAAGGAAATTAACGCTATTAATGCCGGTCAGTCTGACCAGGCGGGTAAAGTTATGGCGCAAATTGGTATGTGGCTTGGTATTATTCAGGTTGTTTTATCTATTCTCGCAGTGATAGTTATCGGATTATTGTTTGCTTTAGGATTATTAGGTTCAATAGCCAACAGCTAACAACTAACAGCTAACAACTAACAGCTAAACGAGAACAGAGTTCAAGTATTCGGGACATATTAATTATTTTATTTATTATGTCCCTTTTTCCTTATGAATATCAGAATAAAATTCACAAAATATAATCCGGAAGAAGAAGTTTTTATTCCTAAGTATGCAACGAACGGCTCGGCAGGTATGGATTTATGCTCTTCATCGCGTGAAACGGTTGATATAAATCCCGGTGAAATAAAATTAGTTAATACAAATCTTATTCTTGAAATTCCCGCGGAGCTTGAAGGACAGGTGAGACCGAGAAGCGGGCTTGCTCTGAAGCATGGCATCACTGTTCTGAACTCTCCCGGCACTATTGATTCCGATTACCGCGGAGAAGTAAAAGTGCTTTTGATTAATCACGGAAAACATACTTTCAGAATATCCTGCGGCGACAGAATTGCGCAACTGATTATCGCTAAACATGAAAGAGCCGATTTGTATGTTTCTGATAATTTAGCCGAAACGGAAAGAGGTACCGGAGGATATGGAAGCACGGGAACAAAATCCTGATAAACCCGGCACCGGTAAGCTCTATGTTATTACAACACCAATAGGCAACTACGCTGATATGACGATACGCGCAGTGAAAGCTCTTGAGGATTGTGATATTCTGATATGTGAAGAGTTTAAAGAAGCAAGGCGCCTTCTTTATTTCTTCGGAATAGAAAAAGAATTGTTACAGTTAAACGAGCATAATGAAAAAGGATTTGCTTCCGAATATGTTCATCACATACTCGAAGGAAAATCCGTCGGACTTATTTCGGATTGCGGAACACCCTCGTTTGCCGATCCCGGGAATAAACTGATAAATGAATGTATCGCATATAAACAGGAAATTGAATTTGTTCACGGAGCAAATTCAGTTTTTGCGGCTCTCGCTGTCTGCGGCTTCGATATCAGCCGTTTTTATTATTCCGGATTTCTCTCGCCAAAAAAAGATATAAGGCGGCAGGAACTCCGCGGACTCGCATTCCTTAAAGAACCATTCGTGCTTCTTGATACTCCTTACAGATTAACTGCACTCCTGACTGACCTTGCCGAAATATTTCCCGATAGAAATGCAATTACAGCTTTTAATCTCACAATGGACGATGAAACGATTTTCAGAGGGAACATTAAAAATATACTGCATCAAATATCGGCGAAATCAGAAGATAAAAAGCTGAAAGGTGAATTTGTTATCGTCGTTGACAAAAAAAATAAATATTCCGATACGGATACCGCCGTAATGAATTGAAAATTAGCGGTTTATTTGCTATTTTATACGGTGATTAAATCGTATAAATCTTCCGGCGTCGATATTCTTAAAGCTAATTCATTTGTAAATAAGATAAAGCCTTACGTAAAAAAGACGTTTACTAAAAATGTTCTTTCCGGTTTGGGAAATTTCGGCGCTCTCTACGAGATTCCTAAGAAGGGTTTTACTAATCCTGTTTTCATTTCCAGTGTTGACGGAGTAGGTACGAAAGTAAAAATTGCCGCAGTAATGAAAAAGTTTGATACTGTAGGCGAAGACCTGATTAATCACTGCGTTAATGACATCGCCGTTTGCGGAGCAACTCCCCTGTTCTTTCTTGATTATTTCGCAACAGGTAAACTGAATTTGAAAAACTCGGTTGACATTGTAAAGGGTCTCGTAAAAGGATGCAGACTTAACGGTCTTTCACTTATCGGAGGCGAGACGGCGGAAATGCCGGGCGTGTATGCCGCAGGTGATTTCGATTTAGCAGGGGCAATTGTCGGCATAGCGGATAAATCCAAACTTGTTGATTTCCGGAATGTCAGGAAAACTGACGTGCTTATCGGATTCAAATCAAACGGTCTGCATACAAACGGATATTCGCTCGTCAGAAATATTTTCAGTCTGAAGGATTACAACACTTACTATAATGAATTAAAGAATACTCTTGGTAAAGAATTGCTGAAAACTCACAGGTCTTATCTGAAAATTATTCAGTATTCTTTGAAACGGTATAATATAAAATCTTTTGCACACATCACAGGCGGCGGAATTGCCGGTAATACAGTCAGAGTTATTCCCGATGGATTAACCCTTCAGATTAACTGGGATGCATGGAAAAGACCAGATATATTCAAGCTGATACAAAATATGGGAAATGTGTCAGAAGAGGACATGAGAAGGACATTCAATCTCGGAATCGGACTTATTGCAATTGTTTCAAATAAAGACGTAAAGGGATACCTGAATTATCTCTCAAAGATTAAGGAGAAAGCCTTTATTATAGGCAAAGTTAAATAACTAATTTTTAAGAAAATTTTTAAACCGGAGTATTGTTATGAAAGAAAATTTTAGAATTAAACCGGAAGACGTGCAAAATGCGCTTCGTGAACACATGCTTGTTGACGGATTTGACATGACGCTCGATTTACTGTCTTCCGAGGGCGCGTATCTGTACGATTCCAAAAGCCGCAGAAAGTTTCTCGACTTTTTTACATTTGTAGCCTCAAATCCGCTTGGTATGAACCATCCCAAGCTTAACAATGATGAGTTCATTTATCAGATTGGCAGGATTGCCTTATCAAAACCGTCTCTTTCCGACGTTTACGCTCAGGAACAGGCTGAATTTGTGAAAACATTTTTCAGAATAGCAGTTCCTTCGTATTTTAAGTATTCGTTTTTTATTGAAGGCGGAAGTCTTGCCGTTGAAAACTGCCTCAAAGCGGCTTTCGACTGGAAAGTCAAGAAAAACTTCCTGAAAGGTTATAAAGAAGAAAAAGGTCACAAGATTATTCATTTCAAAGAATCGTTTCACGGAAGGTCTGGGTACTGTCTTTCTCTTACGAATACGGACCCAGTTAAGATTGACCTTTTTCCGAAGTTCGACTGGCCGAGAGTAACTAATCCGAAAATTACGTTTCCTCTTAATAATGAAAATCTCGCCGCTGTAATCAAGCTGGAGGAACAGGCAATTTCAGAAATTAAAAAAACAATCTCGGAAAATAAAGATGATATCGCCGCAATTATTACCGAAGTTATTCAGGGAGAAGGCGGAGATAATCATTTTCGCAAGGAATTTTTCATACAGCTCCGCCAGATATGCGATGAAAACGATATTCTGTTAATTTTTGATGAAGTGCAAACCGGTATAGCAATGACAGGAAAATGGTGGGCTCATCAGTATTACGTTAAACCGGATTTGATGTCCTTCGGTAAAAAAACTCAGGTTTGCGGAGTTCTCTCTACCGACAGAATTGATGAAATTGAGGATAATGTGTTCAGAATCCCCAGCAGGATTAATTCAACCTGGGGCGGAAATATTACCGATATGTTCAGGTTTAAAAAGATTCTTGAAATTATTGAGGAAGACAACCTTGTTGAAAACTGCCTGTTAACAGGCAATCATTTGCAGGAGAGAATTCAGGAACTGTGCTTTAAGTATCCGGGTTTGCTGTCGAACGGCAGAGGTCTCGGTCTGTTCTGCGCTTTTGATGTTAAAGATACTCAGACACGCAATAAAATATCGCAGGAATGTATGAAAAACGGATTAATGATTCTTGGGTGCGGACGTAATTCCATACGGTTCCGCCCCCCGATTACCATTGATAAAACCAAAATTGATGAGGGAATCGGAATTATTGATGAAGTTATTAGCAAGTTGTAAATTAATTATAGATATATTATTTTATTCCCGGCAGATTATTCTGCCGGGATTTTTTTTATGATTAAAGACGAAATAAAAAACCTTTTTATAAAGTTTCTGAGAGATAACGGTCATAGAATCACGAATGAGAGATTTCTGATACTTGACTCCGCGCTTTCGATGGAAAGTCATTTCGATGCAGACGAACTTTACATTAAAATGTCGGGTGATTATATCAGGGTTTCGCGCGCTACTGTTTATAATACGCTCGAGCTGATGAACGGCTGTAATATACTGACCAAGCACAATTTTAAAGGAGACAGGGCGAGATATGAAACTAAATACGGAAGAAAAAACCATTATCATATAATCTGCCTGAGCTGTAATACGATACTGGAATTTGAAAATGATTCAATCGGAAAAACTCTTGATAAAATTTGCAAAGGCAAGGAGTTAAAACTGCTCGACCACAGTCTGCAGGTTTTTGCCTCTTGTTATAAATCCGGTCACTGCAATTGCCGTAAAATTAAATCCCGGGCAAACAGCAATATAATCAAATCGGGCAAGAGCACCGGGAAATTATGACTTGATAATTCCCTGTATCTTATTTAGATTTAGTCTAAATAAGATATAATGACAGTTGCAGACTTAAAATCAGGCAGGAAAGCAAGAATAAAAACGATAGATTTCACACATCCGTCGTCATTCCGCGTTATGGAATACGGTTTCACTCCGGGGCAGGAGATAGAAATTATGAACAAAGCTTTTCTTGGAGACCCTCTGTCCGTTTCCCTTCGCGGCACACTGATTGCGATCAGGAAGACCGATGCAAAGTGTATTGAGCTTGACGGCGAAGAATAAGAATACACTGCATGGTAAATCGAATAGTACACCGCAAAGTAAACTGCATAGTAAATCGCTTATTACTCTTGTAGGTTCTCCCAACTCGGGTAAAACAACTCTTTTCAATCATCTCAGCGGAAGAAAATCCAGGACTGTGAATTATCCGGGCGCAACGGTAGAATATTCTTATGCAGATTTTCTTGAATGTTTTTCCGTTAATTCCAAAATTCTCGATTCACCCGGAATAATCAGCCTTATCCCTTCTTCTCCAGATGAAAAAGTTACAATCGAAAATCTTTTCCGGCACAAGATTTTCGGAACACCGGATTTATTTGTTGTTACTCTTGATGCCTCACAGTTATCAAGGCATCTTCTGCCGGCGCTTCAGCTCAAGGATACCGGCGTTAATGTTATTCTCGTGATAACAATGCGTGATATACTTAATCAAAAAGGGTATGATATTGAACTTGCCGAAATCAGGAGTTTGACCGGATGTGATGCAGTTTTTTTTGACGGCATAAGCGGTTACGGTAAAGAAGAACTTTCGGTACTGATTAATTATCATTTAAACAATCCTGATATTCCGGATATTATCGTTACTGCTCCGGGACCCGAACTGAAAGAAGTAAATCTGATAAATCTTTTCAGACGAATTGAAAGGATTTCTGAAAATGTAATAATAAAATATGATAATTCTTCCGGATTAACACCGGACATTACAAACGCGAACAAATCCCTTGTAATTGCAGGTTATGATAGAAAGGGACTTAATAAACCCGACCGTACAACTTTAAAGATTGATAGTTTCATGCTTCATAAATACTGGGGTATTGTTATATTTCTGTGTATTATGGCGTTTACATTTACTTCAATATTCTGGCTCGCCAGTCCCGTTATGAATCTGATTGATTTTATCTTCAGATACTCGGCTGATTATTTTACCGATGCGGCAGGTGATTCATGGTTTTCGGATTTCATCTCGAACGGTATTATCGGAGGTACCGGGGGGGTTCTTGTATTCCTTCCGCAAATTGTTATTTTGTTCTTTATACTTGGTGTCCTTGAAGACAGCGGATATCTCGCGCGCGGGGCAATGCTTATTGATAAACCATTATCTAAAATCGGACTCAACGGCCGCTCTTTCGCTCCTATGCTTTCCGGGTTTGCATGCGCTATTCCTGCAATTATGGCGGCACGGACGATTCAAAACAAACGTGAAAGATATATTACAATTTTTATCATACCGCTTATGAGCTGCAGCGCCAGATTACCGGTGTACGGACTTCTTGTTAGTTACCTTTTCGGCGATGAACATTTTTACAGTGGGATTACTCTCGCTGCAATTTACCTTTTTGGTATATTGTCTTCTTTAGTTGTCGCTGGATTTATAAACAAATACAGAAGCAGTTTTATTAAAGTCGAAGATAATTCTTCATTTATTATGGAATTGCCGGTTTACAGAATTCCTCAGTTCGGATTTGTATTTAAGTCAACTCTCGATAATTCATGGCAATACGTCAAAAAAGCAGGACCGATAATTCTGTCTTTTTCGGTCGTTCTCTGGATATTCACTTATTTTCCAAATCCTGACCCCCAATTTAAAGTTACTGAAGGTCTGTCAACAGAGCAAATTTCTTTCCTGAAATCTTCTGAACGTATTTCAAATTCATACGCGGCTTCCTTTGGTAAAATCATTGAACCTTTGATGAAACCTATAGGTCTCGACTGGAGAGTCGGAGTTTCACTTATTGCAACTTTTGCGGCAAGGGAGGTTTTTGTCAGCTCTCTTGCGCTGATATTTAAAGTTACTGAAAACGAAGGTAATACGCGGGAAAGCCTTGTTAACGCTATGCATACAGCAGAAACCGGAACTGGCGGGAAAAAGCTGTTTACATTCCCTGCAATAATTGGATTGATTGTTTTTTTTGTTTTCGCCCTGCAGTGTATTTCAACATTAGCCGTTACAAGAAAAGAAACCGGCGGATGGAGAATTCCTATAATACAGCTTGCCGCATACAGTATTTTAGCTTACATGCTGGCTTTTATTACGTTTAACGGACTGAATCTTTTGATGTAAAAAATCTCTTCAGATATTGAATCTGAAGAAAACTATATCTCCGTCTTCCATTATATAATCCTTGCCTTCAATTCGGAGAAGCCCTTTTTCCCTGACTGCCTGCTCTGAACCCAGTTCAATAAGATCTTTGTATTTTATAACTTCCGCCCTGATAAACCCTTTCTCGAAGTCTGTATGTATCTTTCCTGCGGCTTGCGGGGCTTTTAATCCTTTATCAATCGTCCATGAATGAACTTCCTTATCCCCTGCCGTTAAAAAGGTCATTAAATTTAAAAGTATATAGCTTTCGTGAATAAGTCTCGTGAGTCCCGATTCATGCAGTCCTAAATCATTCAGGAATTCTTTTCGTTCTTCTATGGTTTCAAGCGCGGCAATTTCAGATTCAATTTTAACGGAAAGTATGAGAAATTTCGCATTTTCTTTAGCCGCAATTTCGCCGACTGCCTTAGTGTATTCATTACCTCCGACGTTCGCTTCGTCAACGTTCGCAATATAAAGAACCGGTTTATCGGTCAACAGCTGTAATTCACGTATAATTAACTTCCTGTCAAAGGAAAGTGTATCAGTATAATATTTGGCAAGTCTCGAGGCTGAGAGATGTTCCTTTAATCCAATCAGAACTTCTCTTTCTATCAGGGATTTCTTATCGCCTGCTTTTATATTTTTCAGTGATTTATCAAGCCTGCTCTCAATAGTATCAAGGTCTTTAAGTATCAGTTCTGTTTCGACTATCTCTATATCACTTGCGGGGTCAATCTTATTTTCAACATGAACTACATTTTCATCGTCAAAGCATCTTACAATATGAATAATGGCTTCAACTTCACGTATATGCGACAGGAACTGATTTCCCAGCCCTTCACCCTTTGAGGCTCCCCTGACGAGTCCCGCTATATCAACAAACTCCACGGTGCTCGGAGTAATTTTCTTTGGATTATAAATTTCCGCAAGTTTATACAGCCTTTCGTCAGGCACAATTTATACAGCCTTTCGTCAGGCACAATTATTGTACCGATGTTAGGTTCAATTGTACAAAACGGATAATTTGAAGCTTCGGCTGTTTGTGATTCAGTCAGAGCGTTAAATAATGTTGACTTACCCACATTCGGAAGCCCTGCTATACCGCATCTTAATGCCATGATTTGTTTATATTGTTAATTTTAATAAAAAATTGAAAGTAAAACCGAAAAACAGAGGCAAGGTTAAGTTATCATTAACTCTGAGAGGTAAAAGTTCGAACACGGCAGTGAGTATAACTGCCGACGACGCGCAAATTAAAGCCGGTTTTGTTACGGTTAAACCGGGAACGATTAATATAATAACCATGCCAATAAATATAAAAGCGAATGAACCTTCGAGAGTCTTGTTCCCAATTTTGTGTTTTCCGAAATTCCTGCCTATAATTGCCGCGAATGAATCACTCCAAATCATTATTAAAATTGATGCAACTGCCGTTTCACGTGAAAATAATAATAACGCAAGAAATATTCCCAGCGCGTACCAGGTTCCGCCTGTAAATAATGTTGAACTGAAATCAGATTCATCTTCACGGAGTATTTTTCCGAAAATCCCTCTGTATAACCTTGACACAAAAGGTATATATCTTTTCAGAATATCAATTAATATCATAAATAATGTCCCCGCTCCGATAAAGATAAGCATAAACTCTTTATTCGTTTGATAATACAGAACAGGAATAAATGTTGAAATAATATGAATGCTTTTTCTCAGCAGTTCATATTTGAGACTCAATTTTTGTGAATCTTTGTTCAAAATTAATTAAATAAAAAAGCGAGCCTGAACTCGCCTTTTTTCGAAAAATATTTTATTAGAGTTCAAACCGTCTCAGGTTTTTTTTGGTTATCGGCTTTTCATCTTTTAATTTACTTTCGGGTTTTCCTTCGGGTTTTCCTTCGGGTTTTCCGTTTTCCTGTACACTCTCAAACACTTCTTCTTTTATGACAGGAGGAAGGGTTTCACCCCTCATTACCTTGTCAATTTCATCCGAGTCCAGAATTTCCCTTTCGAGAAGTACGAGTGATACTCTGTGAAGTTCGTCCATATTTTCAGTGAGGATTCTGACAGACCTGTCCATACACGATTGCACAATTTTCTTTATTTCGTCGTCAATAATTATCTGAGTTGTTTCACTGAAATTCTTATGCTCATGCAGTTCTTTACCGAGGAATACTTCTTCCTGTTTATTACCGTACGTTATGGGTCCAAGTTTTTCGCTCATACCGTATTCACATACCATTTTCCGCGCAAGCGAAGTAGCGCGCAGTATATCATTACTCGCGCCGGTAGTATATTCATTGAATACTAATTTTTCGGCGGCTCTGCCGCCCATTGCGTATGTAATCATGGCTTCAAGATACTCTTTTGAGTAAGTATGTTTTTCATCAATCGGCAGATATGTCGTCACTCCGAGCGCCCGTCCGCGCGGTATTATAGTTACCTTATGCACCGGGTCCGCTTCAGGTGTATGCTTGGCTACAAGTACATGTCCCGTTTCATGGTATGCAGTGAGGCGTTTTTCCCTCTCGGATATTATCATACTCTTTCTTTCCGTTCCCATCATAACCTTATCTTTAGCGCTCTCCATATCTCTCATTGTAACATTGTCGGAATTGCGCCGGGCGGCAAGTAAAGCCGCTTCGTTTACGAGGTTTGCGAGGTCGGCACCGGAAAAACCGGGTGTACCTTTCGCAAGTATATCAATTTTAATATCATTTGAAAGCGGAATATTTCTTGTATGAACTTTAAGTATCCCTTCTCTCCCTCTGACATCAGGTCTGTCAACTACTACCTGCCGGTCAAACCGTCCGGGTCTCAGCAGAGCAGGGTCGAGTATATCGGGTCTGTTAGTTGCGGCAATAATAATTACTCCGCTGTTTTGCTCAAAACCGTCCATTTCTATGAGCAGTTGATTAAGAGTTTGTTCACGCTCATCATGTCCTCCGCCGAGTCCCGCGCCGCGATGCCTGCCTACTGCGTCAATTTCATCAATGAAAATTATGCAGGGGGCATTTTTCTTTCCCTGTTCAAAAAGGTCTCTGACACGCGATGCACCCACACCGACGAACATTTCAACAAAATCAGCGCCGCTTATAGAAAAGAAAGGAACACCTGATTCACCGGCAACTGCTCTTGCAAGCAGAGTTTTACCCGTTCCCGGAGGACCGAGCAGTAAAACACCTCTTGGAATTTTTCCGCCGAGCCTTTGAAATTTTGCCGGGCTCTTCAGGAAATCTATTATTTCCGATAATTCCTGCTTGGCTTCATCGGCACCTGCTACATCGGCAAAGGTTACTTTCATCTGCGATGCATTCATCAGTTTGGCTTTGGATTTGCCGAAAGAAAATATTCCCTTAGCTCCACCTCCGCCGTTCTGCATACGCCTCATAATAAAAATCCAGAATACTATTATCAGAATCCAGGGTAAAGCTCCGAGTATCGGTCCTATCCATCCGCCGTCATCCTTTTCAAACGTGTAAGAGGGTATGTTTTCCGACCAGGATTTTATTAAAGCGTCGTCCGTATTCGTATAAGGAAGATAAAGTGTAAAACGGTCAACGTTCACCTGTCTGCCGCCTATAGGAAGCGTTTCCGGCGCGCGCAGTTTCCCGAGAAATTCGTAGTTATTATCCGCTTTCTTTATGACAGCCGATTCTATCTTTTTATCCGTAAGGAATTTCTGATACTGATCAAATGTTATTTCAAGGTTTTTTCCGTCCGAACTCTTCGTATATATCATTATCAGAAAAAAACCTATTAAAATCACGCTCCATCCGAGTACAATTTTTAATATTTTGTTCCAGTTGAATTCTTCGTTACTTTTATTCTTATTATCTTTTTCCGGCATTATTTCAATTCATTTGATATTTATAACACATAAATACCTTTTAAATTCCTGTATCTCTGAGCAAAATCAAGCCCGTAACCGACAACAAATTTGTTATCAATCGCAAAACCGAGATAATCAATTTTGAAATCTATTTTCGCCACGTCTTTCTTATGAAGAAGAGCGGCCAGCCGTACTGATTTCGGTTTATGCTTTTTAATCTGCGACAGCATGTATTTCATAGATAATCCGGAATCAATAATATCTTCAACAATTATGACATCCCTTCCCTTTACGTCACAGTTCAGTTCTTTTATAGTCTTAACCTCGCCTGAAGATATTTTGCTGTCACCATAGCTTGAAAGTTTAAGAAAATCAACTTCACATTTAACGTCTATTTCCCTGATTAAATCGGACATGAAAATAAAGGCACCGTTCAGAACACCTATAAAAATGGGTATTTTATTCCTGTAATCGTGATTAATATCGGCGGCAAGCTGTTTAATCCTGCGCGAGAGCTGACTCGGCTTTATAAAAACCTGTAATTTTGTTTTTTCCATTATTAAATAAACAAGAAAATTATTGTTCGGATTAAAGTTATTTTAAATAATAAAATTTCGGATAAGAAAAAAACATTTATAACTAATAAGACCCACTGCGCTTTAAGCGCGGTGAGCCTTATACAAAACAAAAATTAGTTATACATTTTCTTCGGCAATGATCCTTCTGCATTTTCTTACAGCTCTTTCTTTATCCATTTTTTTGTCAACCGAAGGCTTAGTATAAAACTGCCTTCTTCTGAACTCTTTCAAAATTCCGGCTTTTTCATATTTCTTTTTAAACCTCTTAAGAGCCTTATCCAAAGACTCATTGTCCTGTACAACTACTTTAATCAAAAGTATTACCCCTTTTAAAATTTTATTATTATATAAACAGTAAATTACTTATTTCTTTAAATTTAAGCAATAACTAAGCATTTCCCTACCGGTAACCGTTTTTTTTCAGTTTTTCCGCTTCAGCGTGGCTATTGCTGAAATTTTTCATACTAAGCACTGCATCGTAATAGTACGATGCCTTATTTCTGTCCCCTTTTATATCATAGAACATTCCGAGCAGGAGATTAGTAAAAGCGGTATATGAAGTCGCTTCGCTGTCAATTTGCTTGTTTAATTCATAACATTCGAAGAGATATGATTCCGCTTCGTTTATACGTTCGGTTTTCAGCAAACAAAGAGATATGTAATAAAGCGCTTCCCTCTGTACAAATTTATTCCCGTAAGCAGTTTTATTATCTCTGTTTTTTTTCAGAATGCTCAGCCATCCTTCAAGTGCTTCCGGAAATCTGGAAAGACCGACGAGACTGCTGTATAAATATTTCTCAAACACGGGGTTTTCGGGATATTTATCATAAAGCTTTCTTGAATAATATTCAGATTCCTGATAGTTTTTTTCATAAGTTATGTTAAGATATGCCAGTATGTACATGGACTCTGTTTTAGCGTAAACCGCTCCGTTTACAGCTTCTTTTATCTGCATAAGACC
Source organism: Ignavibacteriota bacterium (assembly GCA_026390755.1). GTDB lineage: Bacteria > Bacteroidota > Ignavibacteria > Tepidaquicellales > Tepidaquicellaceae > JAPLFI01. Next base: position 40,271 of record JAPLFI010000202.1, on the reverse strand, counting down.
TTTAATCCTGTCGCCTTTCGGAAATATTATCATCAGAGGTCTGATAAACGGATAATATTCAGGAACATATTCTGCAAAGTAATTATAAATTCCTATCCCAAGAAGTGCGTCTTTACTTTCAGGTTTTATCTCAAGTGCTTCCTGCAGAAGATTCAGCGCCTGTTTCCCGTCTTCAGCCGCCTGCAGCCAGCTGTCCCGTAAACTCCTCACCAGGCCGCGGTAACCGAGAGCTCCGCCTTTAAAAAATAGCGCTCTGAAATTACGCTCATTTACGTCCAATAAATCATCACAAACTTTGATTGTTGTATTGACTTTACTGAGGAAAATGTCATCGGAAGTCACATCATTTTTATTCACATTTATTTTCCACCATTCAATCATCGAACTGAAAAAATAACCTGAAGGATCGGAAGGGTTTTTTTTAATGTAGTCAGAAAAGAATATGTTTGCAGAGTCAAACTGCATGCCGTATATACAATTAATTCCGGGTTCAAGAATCTCCGGATTTTCCTGCCCGTTCAAAACAGAATTCCCAAAAAATAAAATTATTATCAGCGGGAAAAAAAAACTGAATTTTATTCTGATATCAGAAAGCATAATAAAATATCATAAAACTAAGAAATCCGTTTGATTATTACCAGTGTTTTGTCGTCCGAATATTTACCGTTGGCAGAGTAAACCTGAACATCCTGAATGATTTTCTGTGATAGTATTTCCGGAGATTGGTCACTGTTATCCATAATCACTTTACGAAGCCTTTCTTCCCCGTATAATTCGAAATCAGCGTCCATCGCTTCGACAATTCCGTCCGTATATAACACAACAATATCCCCTTCTTCTATGTAAAAACTGTCCGTATAGTATTTTTGGTCGGGTGAAGGACCCAATACCGAACCCGTAGTAAGCAGACTTTCGAGAGTATTTTCACTTCTGTCGAAATAAAATGGCAAATTATGTCCTGCATTGACATAAACAAACAGCCCTTTCTGGTCAGTATATAATTCGCAGAGGAATAAAGTCACAAAGCGCTCGTCGGGAAATGTATCGTTTACCAGGTTGCCGATTTTGCGTATAAGAGACGGCATATTAACATCATAATCAACGCCCATTTTCAATGCGCCGGATACATATAATGACTGAGCTGCGGCTGATATGCCTTTTGAAGCGGCATCCCCTATCGCCACGCATAATTTATAGTCATCTGCTGTTTTTATATAATCAAAAAAATCTCCGCCTACAATTTTATCGGGAATTGATATCCCGTAAAGCTCATAATTGCCGAATTTCATCGAATGCTCGGGGAGAATGCTGTTTTGTATTTCGCTCGCCTTTTCGAGCTCTGCAATGTTTTCTTTGGCTTTGAACTCAATCCGTTTCGTTCTTAATATCGAATTAATGGTTGTACCGATGATATTTAAAGTGTAAATGAATTCATCATCGAGTTCGTTGCCGTTAAGGGCAATAAGATACTGGTAAAGGAAATATATTTCTTTTTCTTTTTTTATTTTATACCTGTGACCCACGCCCGTCGCCGAGTAATGATATATTCCTTTTTTCTTCAGATATCTGTCGGTCTCTGTACTGGTAATTGTTCTTCGTTTGCCGATTTCCTTTAGAACGGAAAAATCCCTGACTTTGAGTTCATATTTCTCATCAATTATCGAAACATCACCCGTCTGTTCTATAAGTATATATGTCGTTTTATTATCTTTCAGTTTCCATATTCTCCCTCCTGTTATTCCGATGTCACCCGTATCAATTATCTGCTTCAAAACATAAGACAATAACTCCTCGACAGTTTCAATACCGGGGGCATCTGTAAGAAATTTCTCTATGGTTTTAGACAGTCTTCTCTGTTCCATTATTCTTATCGTTATTTAATATTATTTTGAGCTTGTTCTTTTCAACGTATATCTGTCCAATGGCTGCTCCGATACAGAATATCAGCGAAATAACATAAATCCAGAGCAAAGTTATTACAACAGCCGCGTACGCTCCGTATATATATTTATAGTTTGATATGTTCAGTACGTAGTAAGAGAACAAGAACTTCATTATTTCAAACAAAACAGATGCGATTAAAGTTGACAGTAACAATGCTTTCTGCGGAATTCTGTAATGAGGCACGAGCGCATAAAGAAAGTAAAATAGTCCGAAAGTAATGACTAATGACAGTGAAATCGGAAGAATGTAGGTAATCAGAACTATATTATTGAAAATATCAGGCAAGTCTTTAAGATAAGCGACGCTGAAGTGATAGAAAGAAGTTACGAGTGTAGATGCAATAAAAAGCACAACTATTATAATCAACAGCATAAAATCCCTGAGTTTGCCTTTAAAGAAATTCAGGGATTGGTCAACATTGTAAATACGGTTCATAGCATCGCGCATATAGCTGAATAAACTGCTCATAGTCCAGAGTACACCGGCAATCCCCAGAGCGCCTGTGAGAAAAGTGTGTTTTGAAATTTCGTCAACTTTCTCCATGATATTTGCCAAAAACTTTTCTTTGTAACTGATGTTCAGAGGGAATAGCTGGTTGATATACTCGTTTATCTTCAGCACGGCGTCAGTTTTATCCAGATAAATCCCCAGTACCGTAAAGAGAATCAAAACCAACGGAATAATTACAAGAATGATGCTGAAAGATACACCGGAAGAAAGTATCCATATCTGGTCTTTATCAAATTTATCATAAAGTTTTTTTAAATAATGCCAGAAAGAAGAAAGCATTTCTTTTAAGAAATCCCCGGTATTTGCAACAGCGCGGTTTTTCATAATTGAGCCGAATTATATCAGTAAATTTTTATAAAAAAAATTCCGGATTTTATCTGGAAAACCCGGAATTTTGATAAGCAAATATGAATTTAAGAATTATTTTATAATCATGAATTTTTTTGTGTCTGTCATTACAGTGTTATCAATTCCTGTAAATGTAAGTCTGTAGAAGTACGAGCCGGAATTAATTCCGACAGCGCTGAACACTTTCGAATACACACCCGATTTAAGGTTTTCACTGAGAAGTGAACTTACTTCCTGTCCGAGCGCATTATAAACTTTCAATGCAACAAATCCGTCTTTCGGAATCGAGAAATTTATTGTCGTTGACGGGTTGAACGGATTAGGGTAATTCTGTGAAAGATTGAAATTATCCGCAACAGTGCTTATGGTCCTTACACCTGATACAATATTTGACCAGAGTTTTGCGATTCTGATTCCGTCAACAACAGCAAGGGAAGCTAATGATGAAGAACCCTGACGTAAAGCAATTCGTCCGATGCTTGTGGCATCTGTTTGTGTTGATGTGATAGGTCCTACGTAAGGTGTAGCCGGCTCGGTTAAAGGAAGCGCAGGCGCCGTTAATACAAATAAACTCACTTGATCATCCGTGGTTGAACCGGTTAAGAATTTATACTTCAGTACTAATAAATAAGTAGTCCCGTAACTGAATACAGTAGTTCCCCATGTCGGAACTATCGTGGCGTTAATCGAAGATTTTGAAATACCGAAGCAAACCCCGCTTAAAGTATCTTTCACAAATAATCTCGGAGAGTAGAATGAAGTTGATGTCTGAGGCAGAAGCGCTAAGAAATAATCACCTATGGCTTTCGCGGAATCAACCCTTACCATCAAAGCAGTATAAACTGATCCGATTGAGTCAATCTCAGAACAGTCTTTATAAGCATCCTGTCCAGAAGTTCTTACCGTAACCGCATTTCCGATTCCTGACAACGGATAACCGGTATATGTTAAACCAGGTGAAGTAACCGTTAATACATTTAAAAAGGAACTAAACCCTGTCCATCCATGCGCACCGAGTGAATCACCGGCCGTATAGGCAAAATTTTCCGTGAATATTACCTGAGCATTAGCGCTGAAGTAAAAAGAGAACACTACCAATAGAGCTGTAAAAATTTTCGCTTTCATATTGTTTTTTTTAATTTATTGAATAATTTAATTAAAGTTTTATCCCCGAGTAGTAAATGTAATACCAAAATATCAAAAAAACGAGTGCAATTTTATTCCAAAAAAATGTATTTTATTTGCCTTTTCTGTAGTTTTCCACGTACATCAGATAGTTTTTCACTCCGTAATCAATTTTTGCAATTTCCTCCGGTTTCAAATCGCGTATAATTTTTCCGGGCACACCTGCAACGAGTACGCCTTCGGGGACTTTGAAATGCTCTCTGACGAGAGCGCCGGCTGCAATAAACGAACCGGAGCCGACATCGCAATCATCGAGAAGTACAGCGCCCATGCCTATAAGCACCCTGTCCCTTACATTACAGCCGTGAAGTATGACTCCGTGTCCGATTGTAACATCTTTGCCGATTGTGAGAGGATATTTCTGATATGTATTGTGAAGTATCGAACCGTCCTGAATATTGGTCCTCTCCCCAACTCTTACATAGTTGACGTCTCCGCGGACTACTGCGTTGAACCATACGCTGACGTCTTTTTCAAGTACAACGTCTCCGATTATCTGCGCTCCTTCGCATATAAAAACGCTTTCGTGTATAACCGGCGTAATACCATTATATGGAATAATCATTTTATTATAAGTTTAATTCTAAATTATTTTTTTCACTTAAATCCAGTTTTATTTCACCGAGCCACAGGTTAATTTTTCCCACAGGCAGTGTATCGGAATGCTCCCTTGCCCATTTTGCCGCCACTCCGTTCAGAGGATTTTTAATATTGTAATTCTGATATTGTATCATTTCGCCAATCTGATATATGAGGTCATAAAGTGTTTCACCCGATGCCCAGTAATCCCCTATGCAGATATCATGTGGATGCGCCATTCTGAAATTCGGATGAAATATTTCCGTTTTACAGTAACACTGCGGTTTCATTCTCGGATAATCAATGTGCAGATATATCTCAATAACATGTTCGTCTATAATTTCGACTATTTTCTCTTCTCCGGGTTTTGAAGGGATTAATCTGATACCGTTTATACCTGTATAAGTAATCTGATATTTTTCAGGAATAAAACCGTTCGTGTCAAATTCAACTTTAATATACGGATGATCTGAGAATTCAGCTGTAATTTTCTCGAAATCGGATTTCAGTCTTCGTTCGCGCGGTGTCATAAGTTTTATCTGTCCGGGATTTCTAAAATCCGTCCGGCTTCAATATCAAATTCATCACGGAGTTTATTTTGTTTAACAAGCATATTTACACCCGTCCTGTCATTATAAAACCTGAGCGCGATGCTTTCTAAATTCTCTCCCTCTCTGACCGTATATAGTCTCGGATTTTCCTCGTTTGTTTTTGCAATCTGAATTTTCATATTACCGACGTCCGTTATTAAATCGCTTATTTTCTTTTCAAGCATTGCAATCTCAATATATTTTGAATTCATTTCGCTGATTCTGTACATGAGAAAAAAGGATAAAGCAAAATTGATAATCAGAAATATAAGCAAAATATATAATAACTTTGAATTCGTATTACCTCTTTTATCCTTCACACTGCCGTCCGATACTTCGCCGTAAGAGTCAGCCGAACCCTTATCATATATATAATAACCTTCGGTTTTAATCAGTTCTTTATTTTTCCGGAAAAAGAATCCCCTCTCGAGATTTACCGGGTCGAAAACGTAAGCCACCATGTGATCCAGGTTGAAAAAATTTTCCTGTATAAACACATCATAACCGGACATAAATACTTTATGTCCGGGATGCGAATGAAACCATCCGATTATTGACTTAGCGGAGTCGGAGGAAGAAAGTGAGTTATTAATATACTCCCATGTTTTATGTGTGAATGTAAGTTTGGTTAAGTCGGATTCCGCATACTTTGCGATGATAATATCATCTATCATAATAAAATCCTTACCGGCATCATTACGGCATAAATTCCCGGTTAGCACTCCACCGAGTTCCCGCGCAACATCCGAAGATAAATAAGCGTCCATTTTAGAAAAAGCGAGATTGCTTATATAAATCCTGAAGTCGTCAGACTCGGCGCCTGATAATATTGTATTAACGGGATATTCACGGCTGATAATGCCGTATTCACTATTTATTAATCTGTCGTCATTCATACCGTAAAGATATAAATATTGTAATATTAAAAAAATATTATAATACTTCCGTTACTTTTTGCCGAAATCGAATCAATATTGATTTTCCGGAAGCCTCATCTTAACATCAGTCTTCGCGGCGCAATACCGGTTGAAAAAGAATTTATTAAAGCCGAATTAATATCATATATTTTCAACAGCCCTGAAACGGAAAAATTCCTCGCATCTGCAATATAGTGCCGCCGGTTAACACTGTCAAATAAATAGCCATAGAAGAAACTGCCTGCAGGCTCTGAATTGTTTACCGCAATTACTGACGTTCTTGATGCGAAATTTGATTTTACTATGTGGTTAGAGTTTGAAATGAAATATATGTCATTGGTCTGCATGTCAACGCTGATATCTTTGCCAAAACCCCATTGATTCGACAGCGTATCGAGAATAACAAAAGCGGCGGGATCAATTTCATAAAGTTTTCCGTCCGCTCCTAGACATCCGGCAATAATATTATTATCTTTTGAAACGGCGATTGAAAAAGGATCTTTTCCTAATGCAATTACCTTAATTACGGAATCTTTTAATGCATCTATAACAGAAATAGTGGAATCCTGATTTCCGCCGTAAATACTTGTGTTGCAAACAAATACACGTCCGTTCAATGCAATAATTTCCTGAGGATAAACGCCTGCGGAAATATTTTTGATAAAACCGAGCGTTGACGCATTCAGCACGGAAACATTTCCTGCAGGTCCGTTTGTAATATACAATTTTCCGTTCGAGACGCATAAAGAATATGGATTGATCCCGACAAGAACAGAATTAAGTACATTCCCGGAAGTATCAAGTTTATACAACCTGCCCGTGGAATTATAATTGCCCTGCTCTGTTACATAAATGTCCGCGCCGTAAAATATCATTCCGTCGGGAAATAGTCCGAAATTACCCGGTCTGAAAATATTCTGATACAGTGAATCATTTGTTGAATTATAATAAGATAACTTCGCAGAGCCGGGTGCCATGGAGCCTTCGGACAGAAGATACACACCCGATGTGCCGACAACCGGATTTTGATTTGTGATAATTTCACCCGTATTGCATGAACAGAAGAACAAAGCAGAGAGTAATAAGAATATAATCTTTTTCATTCGGCAGTATATATATTAAAATTCAATTCCGGCACGGGCCGGAATACCCTTGTCGAAATAATGTTTTACTTTACGCATTTCCGTTATAAGGTCGGCTTTTTCCTCAAGTCCGTTCCACAGCTTATGACCGGTCATTACAAGTTCAAATCGTCTGTTTTTCTTGTAAAGGTCAATCAGTTCTTCAACTGCCGCTTTCGACAAAAGATTATAAGCAACAGCCGCAATAGATTCATCGAGAACGAGTAAATCCTGAGTCCCCTCAGTAATCAGACTCCGCGATATCGAAAGTCCCCTTTCCGCTTCGGAAAAATCTTCTTTCATATTTTTAAACCTGAAAGTTCCGTCTGAATTCATTCTTTCGCATCCGGTCGGGAATATCTCAATATTATAACCTGTACCGGCGAGTTTCCGCAGAATCAGCCTTTCGGAATAATGTTCGTTTTCTCCGTCATACCCTTTATCAAACTGCACCAGGGCAACTTTTTTACCGGCGCCGAGCGCCCTGATTATCAGACCGATAGTGCTTGTGGTTTTACCTTTGCCGTATCCGTAGTATATATGAAGACAATTTTTTTCTTCATCCGTGAGTAATTTATATTTTTCAACTGTTTCGAGCATTTTCTTTTTAAGCTTATTTCCGCCGGAATTCTGTAAATTATTTGTTTCTGTATCCATATTTTTTTAATATTTAATAGTTAAACTTATTTTGTAATTTCTTAACGGCATCGGATATCCGGCAATCACCTGATAATTTTCACCGAGAATATTGTTAAGTTCGAATTTAGCATTGAATCCAAAACTTTTAAAAATAAAGTCATAACTTAAATTCCCGTTTACTAAATTAACCGCGGGAAGATATGCGGTATTCTCATAATCTTTATAGCGTTTTCCGTTGTAAATATAAAATATATTAATTCCCAGTCCATATACTTCTGCTTCGACGCCGATCTTCGACATCTCAAGGGGAATGTAAATGAGTTGTTTTCCTGCAGACGGGTCCGAGGGGAAATCTTCGCTCTTTTTAACGGATTTATTATATGTATAATTGAAATTCAATGATAAAGATAATTTATCACTGAAAATCTTTTTTGTTTTGAAATCAACGGAATATACCTCCGACTTTGAAGAGCTGATATTTTCGGGAGTCCAGTAATACGAAGACCCGGGTTTCCAGATGATTTTATTTACGGCGTTAATGTTTAAGTATTTTACTTCCAGTGTATAATCTGCGAAGAGAAACAGATTGTATATCAGTCCGGCATCGAAGTTAACTGATTGCTCGGGTTTCAGATTCTTATTACCGCCTGTTTTCCAGTACAATTCATTGAATGACGGCACCCTGTAACTGTTTCCCAAAGTTGACCTTAAAAATATGTTTTTCCCCCGTATAATCCTGTAGTTTATCCCGATTCTGCCCAGAAAAGCCTGTTTGCCGGCATCGGAAGTGTTTTCATAACGGAGCGACGGAAATACAAAAAGTTGTTTTGAAACGGGAATTTCAGACGACATGTAAACTGCGGTCTGAAATCTTCCGTTAAAATCTTCGGTGTTATTGCTGTTGAGAACAGCGTAATTTATTTCTGTTCCGACTGCTGTTTTATTATTTCCGAGCCTGAAATCATATACTGCTTTCCCGCTGACGACGATATTTCTATAGAAACTATTCCCGCCGGGGTCTGAGCTGTATTTCATGTAATTGTTCTGAAATCCGAAAGCAGTATTTAATTTCCTTTTACCGGAGAACTCTTTTTCGATAGTGAATAAATTGTTCCAGTTCCTGTCGAGCTGATAAGCCGCAGAGGGTTCTGACCCAGCTTCGATTCCGGGAAGGTTTCTTGAATTATCGGTATATGCTGATATGAAAGAATATTTAAGGAGTTTATCGGGTGAGTAATTCAAAATTACGTTGAAATTCTTCTGGCTAAAAGACGAGTTTCTTCTTTGTTTTTTTTGTTCATATACACCGTTATCATAATAATAATCGAAATTGTCGTCCGAATTTTCCTGTTCGTAAAATGCTCTGAAGTTCATCCTGCCAAATCCTTTGCTGACGGATGCTCCGTATTTTCGGAAATTATATGAGCCGAATTCCGATTTAATATCAGCCGAAAATTTACTGCCTAAATCAGCCGCTCCGAAACCCTTTGTTACTATATTGAGTACACCGCTGAAAGCTTCACTGCCGAACGCCGCGCTGTAACCGTTATTAAGAATTTCAACCGATTCAATATTATCCTTTGTTATCATCGATAAATCAAACTGAGAATTCTGATAAGAATTGATTCGGTTACCGTTAAGCAGTATCAAGGTATGCTCCGCTCCAAGACCGTTCATGGATATAGTTTGAAGTGAAGAGTTTCCTCCGTATGATTTAATAAAAACACCTCCGGCATTCTGGAGAACATCGGCGAGATTTGTCCCGTTCATATTCGAGATTGATTTGCGGTTAATTAAAGTGACTGAGACCGGAGATTCAAGAAGGTTTGATTCTGTTCTGTTGCCGAAAATGTTTATAGTTTCGGTTTTATACTGAGAGGAGTCGTTGTCCGGTTGAGCGAACAGCGGTGAAGTGAAACAAAAAAACAATATGTATATATAAATTCTTTTCAATAAAAAAACTCCTTAAAACTTTGTATTATCCGCCGGAAGATTATATGCAAGAATACAAAGACAAAAGGAGTCTTTTTATTAGTTCATATACACTTTCCAGCGAAGAATATGAAATATCGTTAATGGCAGGTCTCCTGACTTACGAGCAATTTTTAATCCGCCTTCCCATTCGTTTAATACGAACAGTGGCACAGATAGACAAATCTTCTCAGTTTACAGTTGCGTGGACAGTTCCGGTCTTACACCGGATTCCCTATTAATCCTTGTTGAAAAAGGAACCAAAAAAACATATTAAAGAACTGAATCGAAGTTCAAGTTGATGATTTTATTTTTAATAATCAACTGCCTTTCTTTTACACCGGATAATTTAAACATCTTTCTTGATGCTTTCACCGGATCTGTTTCTTTATACTTATCGGAAATATATATTACTTCCTTAATGCCCGACTGGATAATAAGCTTCGCGCATTCGTTGCACGGAAATAAATCTACATAGATTCTGGAGCCGTGAAGGTCTTTTGTCGAGTTGAGTATCGCATTTGCCTCGGCGTGCACTACATAAGGATATTTTGTTAAATTTATTTCCCCTGAATTTCTTTCCCACGGCAGGTCGTCATCCGAACAGCCGGTAGGAAATCCGTTATATCCTATACCGACAATTTTGTTTTCAGGACTGACGATACAGGCGCCGACCTGTGTGTTAGGGTCTTTACTCCGCTTCGCCGAAAGCATTGCAATGCCCATGAAATATTCATCCCATGATATATATTCTTTTCTCTTCAATCCGTCATTCCCAGTTTTTCCAGTTCCGTAAAGAGATTTTCTATAGTCGAATCATTTATTATCAGATAATCACAAAAAGCAACCGGTCCGCCTTTATCGAGGTTTTCTATTTCACTTATATCCCTCGATTCGGCTTCCTCAAAGCTGAGCTGTCTGTAAGGTCTTTTCAGCAGACGTTCATATCTTAAGCTTTTAGTGGTATAAATAGTAATCAATTTAAATCTGTTGCCGAACTCATTTTTTATTATCTTGAACTCGTCCCAGGAGTAAAGGCTTTCGATAACGACATTGTCTTTTTCGGAATATTCTTTTATCCGGTTAATACTTTTCAGAGCCATAACTCCCATTCCGGATTCACCGCGTAAATCCTCGCGGACTTTTCTCTCGTTGACTTCGTTTACATCAAGTCCGCGCCTCTGAAGTTCGTCAAGAACGACCTGCCCGAAATAGACTTTTCTGTAACCTTTATCAAGAAAATATTTTACTGCCTCGGTTTTTCCCGAGCCGCACATGCCGATTACCGCAACAATTTTCCCTTTATTCATTTTATATTTACGGAAGCGGGCTTAATATCGGTTTTTTCAAAAACAATTTCGTCGGTCAGGGGGTTATAATATTTTTGTATATATAAATTCTTTTCGGCAGTGCCGTCGAAATATTTAAGAAGATATACCGAAGAAGATATTCTGTCAATTGTGACTTTAGGTGACTTTGATACAAGCGGGTAAACGGTTTCCTCCAGATATAACTGAAGGTCAGTTTCTTTTTCATCCATAAGAATATCCTGAACCAGAATCAGCCCGAATGTTTCCTGTGGAGCAAGCGGGATTGTATCTTCTTCAGTCTGTGTTACCTCGTTAACTTCTTGATTCTCAGCTGAATTTTTATTTTTTTCTTTCCCGCATGACAGTAATAACAGAGCGGCAGTCATCAGAAAGATATATCTTAACATCAGGAAATCAGTCCGAACTCTTTCCCGATATCACCGAATACTTCGAGAATTTTATTTAAATGAACATCCTCATGCGTTGCCATGTATGAAGTCCTGAGCATAGATAGATTTTGAGGTACGCCGGGAGGGACAAAAGCATTAACAAAAACACCGGCGTCATACAGTTTGCGCCAGAATTTGAATACAAGCATGTCATCACCGAGAATTACGGGAACGATGGGAGTTTTTCCGTCAAGGACATTAAATCCCATATCCTTAAAACCTTTTCTCATTTTATCCGCATTGTTCAAAAGCTTGGTTACTCTTTCGGGTTCAGCCCAGAGAATATCGAGCGCCGCATCGGCAGCGGCTACGGATGAGGGAGTGGGAGATGCAGAAAATATAAGCGCCGGAGAATGATGTTTCAGATAATTAATTACCGGTTTTTCGCTTACTACAAATCCGCCTAAAGAAGCAAGAGTCTTGGAAAACGTACCCATGATCAGGTCAACATCTTCAGCAAGACCGAATTCCGACGCCGTTCCTCTGCCGCCAGCACCTGCAACGCCCAAAGAATGAGCATCGTCAATGAGAATACGGGCATTATATTTTTTACATAATTCGACTAATTTCGGAAGCTCAACGAGTTCGCCTGTTGTTGAAAATACTCCGTCGGTGGCAACGAGTTTCGAAGCTTCAAGCGGAACAGAAGACAAAATCCGTTCCAGATCCTGCATATCATTATGTTTATACCTGAGGAATTCAGCAAGCAGGGCTTTGGCAAGAAGCGTTCCTGATACAATACTCGCGTGATTGTCTTTATCTGATATAACATACTCGCCTTTATTAACTAATACGGGTATTATTCCCTGCGCCGTCTGATAACCCGTAGAGAACAAGAGACAAGATTCTTTTCCGAGAAAATCTGCGAGTTTTTCTTCAAGTTTGATATGCAAATCGAGCGTACCTGTCAAATATCTTGAACCTGAGCACCCTGTTCCGTATTTCTTCAGCGCCTTTTCGGCGGCTTCAATAACTTTCGGATGAGTCGTAAGTCCGTGATAATTATTCGAGCCTGCCATTATCACTTCCCTGCCTTCAATTCTCACGACAGGACCTTCATTCTGTTCTATAGGCCTGAAATAAGGATAAAAACCGGCGGCTTTTACATCATCGGCTCGGGTAAACGCAGTACATTTATTGAATAAATCGCTCATTATTAGAAATTAAAGTTAAACACGTAATAATTTTAACGTAGAAAATACATATTTTAATTGATAACTTCTACGATAAAAACAAAAAACAATGAAGGCATTTGTAACAGGCGCAACAGGATTCGTAGGCAGTTATCTCACGGACAGATTAATTGAGAAAGGATATGAAGTTTATTGTTTAAAGAGAAAAACTTCATCTACAAGATGGCTCGACGGAAAAAAATTGACGTACGTGGAAGGAGATTTATTTTCAAATGAAGTTTTGACGGACGTCATCAAAGATATGGATTATATTTTTCACGTGGCAGGTGTCGTAAAAGCTAAAACAAAAGAAGGATTTGAGAAAGGCAATAATCTTGCGGCAAAAAACTTAGTTGAATTAACCGCAAAAGTTAATCCCCGGCTTAAAAAATTTATTTATATATCGTCTCTCGCAGTATGCGGACCAACTCCGACTGATATACCGCTGACGGAAGAATATATCCCAAAACCGATTACGACATATGGATTAACGAAAAGACTTGCCGAGAAGGAAGTACTGAAGTTTAAAAACACGTTTCCGGTTGTAATTATAAGACCGCCGGCTATATTCGGACCCAGAGATACTGAAATTCTCGTTTATTTCAAAACTTTTTCAAAAGGACTTAACAGCATTATCGGATTAAATGATAAATACTTAAGCCTTATTTATGTAGAAGACCTTGTTGACGGGATAATGCTTGCCGCGGAAAAAGAAACTATAAGCGGTGATATTTTCTTTATTTCATCGGACAGAGAATACAACTGGGATGAAATCGGGAAAGTCACTTCGGCGGTTTTAAATAAAAAAGCCCTAAAACTGAGGGTGCCGCATTCTGTTGTCTATGCGGTCGGAGGTATAGCACAGTTTTTTTCTGTGTTCTCCAGGAACGCCGCTACGCTTAACATAGAGAAATGTAAGGACATCACAAGCGATAGATGGGTCTGCTCTAATGCGAAAGCATGCAGAGAACTGGGCTTCAGAGAAAACCACACACTCGAAGAGTCTTTTAAGATTACGACAGACTGGTATAAAAAAATGAAATGGCTTTAACTCAAGGAAAATGTGAAGGAAGAAAATATGATTGAATACATAAGGACGATAATTGATATAGCTCTTGCATCGCTCGGATATACGATAAAAGAATATAAGATTGACAAACCAAAGAACGAATCGTTCGGGGATTTCTCGGTTAATGCTGCAATGTCATTAGCATCCGAACTTAAAGAAAATCCAAGAAATATTGCCGCCGGAATTATCGGAAGATTGGAATACGACAATACAAAAATCAGTAAAATTACCGTTGCAGGCGCCGGCTTTATTAATTTTTTTATTTCGGATGATTATTATAAATCCGTTCTCATTAAGATATTGGAAGAAAAAGATAATTACGGCAGAAGCTGTTTAAATGAAGGAAAAACTGCAAACCTTGAATGGGTAAGCGCTAATCCAACCGGACTTCTTCATGCAGGCCACGGTAGGCAGGTATGCCTCGGCAAGGCAATTGCCAATCTTCTTGAATGGAGCGGATATGAAGTAACAAGGGAATATTATTACAACGATGCGGGGAATCAGATGAATATGCTGTCAAAATCAGTTTATGCGCGCTATATGCAGTTAATTACTCCGGATTTTCCCTTCCCTCCCGACGGTTATCACGGCGAGTATATTAAAGAAATTGCAAAAATAATATTTAATAACAAAGGTGATGCACTTAAAGACAAGGAAGATGATATATTATTCCGTGAAACAGCCGAACAATATAATTTCGGACGTATTAAAGAAACACTCGGTAAATTTAATATAAAGCATGACGTTTTTTTCAATGAAACCTCGCTGTATTCTCAGGGCGATCTGAAAGTATTACTCGAAAAATTCAGAGAAAATAATCTTTCTTATGAAAAAGAAGGAGCAGTATGGTTAAAAATGGAAGATGAAGGCTTTGAAAAGGATAAAGTTATCGTCAAATCAACGGGCGAGCCGACATACCGCCTTCCGGATATTGCGTATCACATAAATAAAATTAAAAGGGGTTTCGATTTTATAGTTGATATATTCGGCTCAGACCACGGTGATACGTATAAAGAAGTTCTATTCGGCATCCGAGCCGCAGGATACAGCACGGAAAATATTAAAGTCATTATTCATCAGATGGTAACTTTTAAGACGGCAGCCGAATCTGTTAAGATGAGTAAGCGAAGTGATAAAGTTTATCTTCTGGACGATTTAATTTCCGATGCGGGAATTGATGCCACGCAGTTTTTCTTCGTTATGCGGGCACCGGGAACACAGCTTGATTTTGATATTGACCTTGCCCGCGAACAATCGGATAAAAATCCTGTGTATTATCTGCAGTATGCGCACGCGCGAATTTGCGGAATATTAAGGAATGCAGGAGAAATAATCTCTCCGGAAAAAATTTGCGCACCTGATTTTCGGTATGAACTTATTAATAACTCCGACGAGATTGATTTGCTGAAAATTCTCTCATTGTTTCCTCATGAAATATCCGAAGCGTCATACGCCCTTGAACCGCACAGAATTATTAATTATCTGAACAGGACAGCGGAAGCTTTTCACAAATTCTATCACAATAACAGAGTTATTGATGCGGGCAATTCCGAATTGTCAAAAGCCCGCTTGTATCTTTGTTACGCTGCGAAACAGGTTCTTAAGAATGGTTTCGACGTGATAGGAATATCGGCACCGGAGAGAATGTAAAAAAAAAGGCTGAACCCTTTCGGGGAACAGCCCGTTTTTTAAAAAAAGATTTATCTATTTCTTCTTCTCGTCTTTTTTCGGTTCTTCTTTTTTCACGTCCTTTTTCGGTTCTTCTTTTTTCACGTCTTTCTTTACGTCTTTCTTAGGTTCTTCTTTTTTCACATCTTTCTTTTCTGTACTTTCGGTTGTTTCGGTTTTCGGTTTTCTCACTTTTTTCTTGTAGCTCATTTTCCAGAATTTATCTTTCATTCCGGTCCATTTTGTAACCTGGTCTTTTGTGATTGCTTTTTCAATTTCACCGTTGAGTCCGGTTTGCAGTTTTGCTAATTCATCCGTCATTGCCTTTTTATCCATTTTTTTGGCTTTCATCTCATCAACTTTTATTTCGTATTTATGAAATGACTGATAAACTGTTGTGTACTGATCGTTTGTCAGTGAAAGTTTTTTCCAGAGATAATCGGCTTTCATTCCGGCTCTGTCACCGGGGAAACTTGTCGCCATTGCTACTCCGAAAAATCCGAACATAACAAGAACAACTAATAACGATTTTACTTTTAACATACTTTGTTTTAATTTTTTAATTTGTAAAAATTTTAGAACGCACAAATTTCGTAAATTTAAATTGAAAAGTAAAGAGAAATATATTTCTTATACCTTTAAGGCAGTTGTACGTCGAACTTAAAGATTTGTTTCAAAGTATAGTTTTTTTAATACAACCGGTTCTGATAAAGTGTACATATAGAATATTAATTAATGCTTCAATAATTTGTACAACCAATCGCAGTAAAAAATTATCTGATTATTATTGAAAAAAGATTAAAAAAAATGTAAATTGAAATATACGGCGGGTATAGCTCAGTTGGCAGAGCGTCAGATTGTGGCTCTGAATGTCACGGGTTCGAGCCCCGTTACTCGCCCCATATCACCGGTGAAATGATAATTTAGTCGTTTTAAGCATCTATTCAGATAAATTTCAATAAAAATATTTTATTTTTTTATTTATTTTTGCGGAACTTTATTATTTCTTAATATAGCTTGATTATATTTTATGAAATAATTAGCTTATTTTCATTAACTTTATGTCTAAAAAAAAACCAGCTAATATTACATCAGGTAAAAAGATAGCGAAGAATATTGAGGAGATTTTGCCGTATAAAGAAGATGACACCGCCGAAAACCAAGAATATAAGGAAGAAGAGGAATCCGGTGAGGAATCCGGTATTGAAGGATATTTGAGCGAAGAGGAAATTGAAGTTCTTAAACAGGAATTTCAAAAGGAAGCTCTTCCTCATATTAAGTTACTTCACAATTACGCTTATAAAATGACCGGAAATCAACTTGACGCCGATGACCTTCTGCAGGAAACGTATCTGCGCGCTTACAGGTTCTTTCATAAATTTGAAAAAGGCACTAATTGTAAGGCATGGCTGTTCAGAATTATGAAAAATCTGTTCATTAACGACTATCGAAAGACACAAAAGACTCCGGGACAGGTGGATTACGATGAAGTCGAAAACTTTTTTGAAATCATAAAGTCCGATAAGATGGATTCATCCGACTTGCAGGAAAAGGTTTTTAATAATTTGCTTGATGATGAAGTAACAACAGCTTTAAATTCACTGCAGGATGATTTTAAAACGGTCATTATACTGTGCGACCTTGAAAGTCTCAGCTATGAAGAAATTGCAGAGTTCGTTCAGTGCCCGATCGGCACTGTCAGGAGCAGGCTTCACAGAGCAAGAAAACTCCTCGCGCAGAAATTATACGGCTACGCGAAGAATAAAGGGTATGACGTTGAATACTCATTGGCTTAAGATATGTTTTAACTCATTATATATAACTTTTTAAATTAAAATTAAATTAAAATGAAATTAACAAAAGCAGTAATTCTGATTTTATTATGCACGGCAATTTTAAGCTGTGGTAAGAAAGACGATACAAAACCGGTTACCGATAACAAACAAAATACCGAAACTTCCAAAAAAGACGTTTCAGGTGTGAAATTATTCAAAATCGGCAGTATAGAAGATTCTAAAGGCAATAAACTTGTCCCGGATATTTCATGGGATGAAAACGGAAAAAAGGTTTCGCTTTCCGACTATAAAGGCAAGGTTGTATTTATAAATTTCTGGGCAACATGGTGCATTCCCTGCAAAAAAGAAATGCCGTATCTTTCTGAAATCGCAACTGAACTTAAAGACAGGAATTTTGTAATGCTCGGTATGAATGTCTTCCATCAGCCGAATTCTCAGAAAATTGAGGATTTCCTCGCCGCTAACCCGGTATCTTATACAATGATTGACGGAAACGAGCAGTTAGTCGAAGCTTTTAAGAAAGCAAGCGGCAACGACATGAGCGCAGTACCGACAACTTTTATAATTGATAAAGACGGGAAAATTGTTGAAACTATTGTCGGCTCACGGGATAAAGCAACGTTTTTAAGCAGTATCAACAAACATTTATAGCGGGTTTTTTCTTAGGTACATTTAATGAAGCTAATGTAGTTATTATTACATTAGCTTTATCTTATTAAATCGCTATTTTGCAATAAGCTGCTTTATAAATGAGAAAAATTGGTGTTTTAGGCTCAACCGGATCTATAGGTTGCAATACGCTCGAGGTAGTAAGAAGCTTATATAATAATGGTTTGCCTGTTTCCGTTTCACTGCTTTCGACTAACGGTAATACAGAATTACTGCGGAATCAGGTTACTGAGTTCAAACCGGAAGCAATATTTATCGGCAATGGGGAAAAATCTGCTGAATTCAGCAATAATTGTCCTGTTCCGGGTACAAGATTACTTCGTACGAAACAAGATTTACTTGAATATTTATCCGTTTCTGATTTCGATACTCTCGTTAATGCTATCGTAGGTTTCGCGGGATTGATTCCGACAATAGAATCAATAAAATCGGGTAAGAATATTGCCCTCGCTAATAAAGAAACTCTTGTAGTTGCGGGGAAATTAGTGAATGAACTTGTTAATGAGTATAATGTAAGTCTTCTTCCTATTGACAGTGAACATTCAGCTATATTGCAATGTCTTGCAGGCGAGGATAAATCGCAAATTAATAAATTAATATTAACTGCATCCGGCGGTCCGTTTCGCGGATGGAAATATTCCGAACTTAAAAATGTAACTGTAGAACAGGCTCTTCAGCACCCAAACTGGAATATGGGTGATAAAATTACAATAGACTCTGCGACATTAATGAATAAAGGACTTGAAGTAATAGAGGCTAACTCACTTTTTAACATAGATGTTAACCGAATCCATGTGGTTATGCATCCGCAATCTATTATTCACTCTTTTGTCGAATTTTCTGACGGCTCCGTAAAAGCTCAAATGGGCTTGCCTGATATGAAAATTCCTATTCAGTACGCAATTACTTATCCTTCGAGGATTTCGTCTTCGTACGACAGAATGGATTTCACTAATCTGCAGGATTTGACATTTGAAAAACCTGATTTGGATACTTTTAAATGCCTGGCTATAGCATACGAAGTATTGAAGAAAGGCGGAACTTATCCCGTTGTGCTTAACTCGGCAAATGAAATTGCCGTTAAGCTGTTTCTTGACGGGAGAATCGGATTTACTCAGATAGCGGATTTAATCGAAAAGGAGCTGGAATCCCATAAATCATGTGATAATTATAAAATTGAAGACCTCATCTTTATTGATGAAGATGTCAGAAACAGAATGACTGCAAATTATTATCACTAACATAAATTACTATTTGAAAGAACTTTTTAGTTAAAAAAAACGTATTATTATTAACAACATAAATATTTAATGGAAATTATAAGCACAGTATTTTATTTTTTAATCGTCATCGGAGTGCTCGTATTTGTGCACGAATTCGGGCATTTTGCAGCCGCCCGTTTAACGGGGATGAGAGCAGAAGTATTTGCATTCGGAATGGGCTACAGGCTTTTCGGATTTAACAAAGTTAATGGATTTACATTCGGGAAACTTCAGAAAGATATTGAACTCGGAGAGCATACCGATTACAGGATTTGCGCTTTCCCTATCGGCGGATATGTGAAAATATCGGGTATGGTTGACGAAAGTTTAGATAAAGGATTTATTAATACCGAGCCGCAGCCATGGGAATACCGCTCAAAACCGGTCTGGAAAAGAATGATTGTGATAACTGCCGGAGTTATTATGAATATACTTCTCGCATTCCTTATATTTTATACAATAACTCTTGTTAAAGGAAAGAGTCTCACGGAAACTACAACTATAGGCTATGTATCAAAAGGCAGTATAGCGTACGAATCCGGAATAACAGAAGGCGATAAAGTTTTACGGATAAACGGAAAGAATGTCGAATACTGGGATGATATACAAAGTAAACTCTATATTGACAACTTAGGTGAGTCAATTTCAATCGATTTTCTGAGAAACGGAACGGAATCTACGATAAAAATCCCCAAAGATAAAATCGGTTTCATCGGAGAAAAAAACTTCGGTATATATCCCGAAAAGATCGTACCTATAATTAACGGAGTCAGTTCGGGTAAACCCGCTGAGAAATCCGGTATTCAAAAAGGTGATCTTGTAACGGGCTTTGCGGGAGAAAAAATCACTAATGCGCAGAAACTGATTGATTTAATAAAATTAAATGCCAATAAAGAAACTGAAATAAAATATCTGAGAGAAGGACGGGAAATTGTATCAAAAGTCACTCCTTCGGCGGATTCAACAATAGGTATAGAAATTACATCAAAATACGAGGGTTCCACAAAAATTATTACGTATAATATTTTTTCCGCAATACCGCATGCGGCATCAGAGATGTATTATTTCGGCGTGGAAGTTTTCTTTAAATCAATAGGAAAAGTTATTACGGGCGATATTCCTTTTAAAAAAGCAATCGGCGGTCCGGTTAAAATCGCACAGGCATCAGCTCAATCGGCTGAAGGAGGATTTATGACTTTTATTGGTTTCGTTGCTCTTTTATCCATGTCGCTGGCTGTTATTAATATACTTCCCTTCCCCGCTCTCGACGGAGGACATTTCATGATATTGTTATGGGAAGCAATTTTCCGTAAACCGGTTTCATATAAAGTTCAGATTGTTTTGCAGAACGTAGGATTTATTATTCTGCTGGCGTTTATGTTATTCGTGATATATAATGATATTATTTCGATTAAATAAAGTGTGTTGAATATTATCTAACTTATTCGAAAGTTAAATTTATGAATAAAACTAAAATCATCTGCACCTTAGGTCCGGCGAGTAATTCCGTGGAAATATTAACAGAGTTGATTCAATCGGGTATGGACGCAGTCAGATTGAATTTTTCGCACGGAAGCTATGAACAGCATACTGAAACAATCAATAATGTCAGACAGGCAATTTTGAAAACAGGAGTGAATGTCCCGATTATTCAGGATCTGCAGGGTCCGAAAATACGTGTCGGAAAACTTGAAAACGGATATATTGAGTTTAAAACCAATCAGGAATTTTATATTACTTCAGACAATATCACGGGTAACCAGGAAATGTTTTCAACTACTTACGGCGGTTTTGTGAATGACGTAAATCCGGACGAAACAATACTGATTGATGACGGACTGATAAGAATTCTGGTTCAGGAAAAAGAAGATAATAGAGTTAAGTGCAAAGTTATTAAGGGCGGAATTGTAAAAGAAAAAAAAGGCATCAATCTCCCCGGAACAAAATTATCATTACCCTCGCTTACCGAAAAAGACTTGCTTGATATTGATTTCGGACTTAGTAAAAATATTGATGTATTAGCACTCAGCTTCGTAAGGCATCCGGACGATATTACAAATTTAAGAAAAATAATTGTTTCCAAAGGATTTCACAAACCGATAATTGCCAAAATTGAAAGACCCGAGGCAATTGAATACATTGACGCAATAATTGATGTGTCTGATATAATCATGGTAGCACGGGGGGATCTCGGAGTTGAGGTATCGCCCGAACAGGTTCCCGTACTGCAGAAACTGATAATAAGAAAAAGCAATCAGAGGAAAAAGCCGGTGATTACGGCAACCCAGATGCTGGAGAGTATGATCAATAACCGCATTCCTACACGGGCAGAAGCGTCCGACGTCGCCAATGCAATACTCGACGGGTCAGACTGTGTAATGCTGTCAGCCGAAACCTCTGTGGGCGTGGATCCCGTGAACGTTGTCAGTATGATGTCGAAAATTATTGACCGGACAGAACAAATAAAGAAACCATTTTTCGGGACCATTAAACCCCGCGAAGTTCACGAACAACTTGAAACTCTGTGCGAAGCCGCGGCGGAAATAGCAGAGAAAAATGATATCAAAATGATCATTACATATACTAAAACCGGTAACTCTCCTAAATATTTGTCGGGAAAAAGAATAAAAGCCGAAATTATTGCCGTAACAAACCGGTATGAAATTAATTCATTGAATTCCTTTCTCTGGGGTGTTTATCCGGTTTTAATTAATCAGGGTGAAGCTAAAGTTAAAGAAAATGAAATTCTCGGTATATTAAAAAATAAAAATATACTGAAATCCGGTGAAAAAATACTCGTTATTTACAACAGCCCTGATTTACTAAATGAATCCGCAAATACTTTGTCTGTACTCCAAGCCTGAATTTTTATTAATTCTTAGTAGCTGTATTCAAATATTGAATAGATAAGTGCAATAAAAAGAAGTTACTCAGAGGTCACAGAGAAGACGCAGAGATACACAGACCTGCCTGCCGCAGGCAGGGAAGAACTTTCCCGAGAATAAGAGCAAGTCCTTATCCTGAAATAATCATGAAATAAATTCAGAACAATCTTTAATTCGTGTAATTCGATCTAATTCGTCTTAATTCGTGTCAAAATAATTGATGTTGAGTAGTTACTGAAACTTTTATTCACTTGACATCGTTTTATATAATGATTATATTAGCACCATCAACAATAGAGTGCTAACAATATTTTGTAATTCATTAATATTTAACAACTTAAAGAAAGGATAAAAATAATGGCTAAATTAAACATTAAGCCTTTAGCAGACAGGGTCGTAGTACTGCCTTCGAAAGCTGAAGAAAAAACTGCATCAGGGATAATCATTCCCGATACAGCGAAAGAAAAGCCGATGCAAGGTGAAATAGTTGCAGTAGGCAAAGGAAAAACCACCGATGACGGTAAATTCATAGCAATGGAAGTTAAGGTCGGAGATAAAATTCTCTACGGGAAATATTCCGGAACCGAAGTTACTGTTGACGGAGAAGAATACCTCATTATGCGCGAATCAGACGTTTACGCGATTATTTAATTTAAAAAGAATTTAAAAAGGAGAGAAAAACAAAATGTCATCAAAAATCATAACATTCGAATCTGATGCAAGGTCAGCGCTTTTAAGAGGTGTTGATAAACTTGCCAATGCAGTAAAAGTTACATTAGGACCCAAGGGCCGCAATGTACTTATAGACAAGAAATTCGGCGCACCTACAGTAACAAAAGACGGTGTAACAGTCGCAAAAGAAATTGAACTTGAAGATCCTATTGAAAATATGGGCGCACAAATGGTAAAAGAAGTTGCTTCAAAGACTTCTGACGTTGCAGGTGACGGAACTACAACCGCAACAGTCCTCGCCCAGTCACTTTTCAGAGAAGGGCTCAAGAACGTAACAGGCGGAGCAAATCCGATGGACCTTAAAAGAGGCATTGACATTGCAGTCGCTGAATTAGTTAAAGGACTTAAAGAATTATCACAACCGATAAAAGAAAGCAAGGAAATTGCTCAGGTCGGAACCATTTCTGCTAATAACGACAAGAACATAGGCGAACTTATTGCAGCTGCCATGGATAAAGTCGGAAAAGACGGTGTTATTACTGTTGAAGAAGCAAAAGGAACAGAAACTAATCTTGACGTTGTAGAAGGTATGCAGTTCGACAGAGGATATTCATCACCTTACTTCGTTACAAACGCAGACTCAATGGAAGCCGAACTTGAAGATCCGTTTATTTTAATACATGATAAGAAGATTTCAACTATGAAGGATCTTCTTCCTATACTCGAGAAAATCGCGCAATCAGGCAAGAGTCTTCTTATTATCTCTGAAGATGTTGAAGGCGAAGCGCTTGCAACACTCGTCGTCAATAAACTCAGAGGAACTCTGAAAATAGCCGCAGTGAAAGCTCCTGGATTCGGCGACAGACGCAAAGCTATGCTCGAAGATATTGCAATACTTACAAGCGGTACCGTCATCTCCGAAGAGCAGGGTTATAAACTCGAAAATGCTACCGTATCATACCTCGGAACCGCAAAGAGAGTTGTTATTGACAAAGATAATACAACAATAGTTGAAGGCGCCGGCAAAACTGCCGATATCAAGAAAAGAATTAACGAAATCAAAGCACAGATTGAAAAAACAACTTCTGATTACGACAAAGAGAAATTACAGGAAAGACTTGCAAAGCTTTCAGGCGGCGTGGCAGTCCTGAAAATCGGTGCGGCAACGGAAATTGAAATGAAAGAAAAGAAAGCAAGAGTCGAAGATGCGCTTCACGCTACAAGAGCGGCTGTCGAAGAAGGTATCGTACCTGGCGGCGGAGTAGCTTTCCTCAGAGTTGCCTGCAAGCTTGACGCTATAAAGAACGACAATCAGGATATCATGCTCGGTATCAAAATTGTCAAAAGAGCAATCGAAGAGCCTATCAGACAAATAATTGTTAACGCAGGCGAAGAAGGCTCTGTAATCGTCAATAAAGTAAAAGAAGGAAAAGGAAGCTTTGGATACAATGCGGCAACCGAAACTTACGAAGACCTCGTAAAAACAGGTGTCATTGACCCGACAAAAGTAACCAGAGTGGCACTTGAAAATGCGGCATCAGTTGCGGCACTTCTTATAATGACCGAAGCTACAATCTGCGAGAAACCTGAAAAGGAAAAAGGTCCTATGATGCCTCCTGGCGGCGGCATGGGCGATATGGGCGGAATGTACTAAACAATGATAAATGATCGGTAATTAAGAGCCGAAGTATAAACTATCAAGCCGTTGAAAGAAATTTCAACGGCTTTTTCTTTTGTGACGCCTGTATTCCAAACTAAATATGCATCTCTGTTTTTCCGCTTAACAATTGACCACTTTGGGTAATTGGTACAGGAGCCGGCAATGTAGGTATGATGTATAACACAATGAGTAAAGGAATAGAAGGCACGACTCTTCATAGATAAATATTCTATCCTTCAAATCCTAAAAACTCCTCGTAATTACTGCTTGTGATTACTTTCACATTTTTTATGTTATACTTCTCGGAAAATATTTTCGGGGGCTTTACGTGTTTTCCTGTTTTCCATTTGAATTCGTACAGAGTTAATTTACCGTTTATCTCTTCGATATAATCTATCTCGGTTTTATTAATCGTTCTCCAGAAATACGTTGAAGCGTCTATGCCGGAATTCTTCAGATATTTCTGCCTCTCGCTGATTATGAAATTCTCCCATAATGCCCCTGTGTCAGTTCTGGATTCGAGCGGGGAATAATTGTTAATAACCGCATTCCTTATTCCGTTGTCGAAAAAATAAAATTTCTTCCCTTTCCGGATTTCAACTCTGCTGTTTCCTGTAAACGACGTCAGCTTGAAAATTATAAACGCTTTTTCCATTATGTCTATGTATTTTTCGACTGTGTTCTTATCGGCATTTGTTAAGCGGCTTAATTCCGTATAGGATACTTCACTGCCCGTCTGGAATGCAAGCGCTTTCAGTATTTTCTCAACTAAAACCGGCTTTCTTATGCCTTCGAAATTTAATATGTCTTTATAAAGATTACTTTTTGCGATGGATTTCAGTAAGGATATTTCGCCGGCAGGATTCATAACAATTTCCGGATAATATCCGTACAGCATTCTCTGTCCGAGCATTCTCTTTTCCTGAAGCAATCCCGTCTGCGAAGTCAATTCATAAAACGATATGGGAAATAATTCAAATTCGAATTTTCTTCCCGTAAGAGGCTCATTTATTTTATTAGCAATCTCAAAAGATGACGAGCCTGTAGCAATTACCTGCACTTCTTTTATTCTATCTGAAATAATTTTCAGGGTTAACCCTATATTCTCTACCCTCTGCGCTTCGTCTATTATGATAATTTTAGTTTTGCCGAAAATATTTTTTAACTTTACAGAATTTGAATTTTCCAAGGCAGTTTTAACGTCATACTCGTCACAATTTAATAGCATAAATTCCTCACCGCTGTCACGGGCTATTTTTTCCGCCAATGTAGTTTTTCCGACCTGCCTTGCACCTGAAATTATTATTATTTTACCTTTGAAAAGCCGGCTTTCAATGTCTTTTTGTAATATTCTTTCTATCATTTTCTTAAGTGACTAATTATTATTAGTTTAAAAAGTTTACCGCTCTTATTTTCACTAAATTTACCTTTTATTAGTGATTGTAATCACTAAATATACGTATAATTAGTGATTATATTTACAAGTATATATCTTTTATTTTTTAATTGCAAGGAAAATAAAGTTAAAGAGAACATAGAATTTTATTAGAGCTTTAACTTTGAAGTTATAGGAGAAGATTTCGACCGAGATTTCACTTCCTACGTGTAAATATATATAGGAAGTTCTATTATTTTTCTCATTAATCTTTTATTTTAATATGAATATTTAACTCAAACAATTAGCGGCAAATTATACAGCTCAATATTGAAAGCTAAAAATGTGAATTACCGGTCTATAAAACCGGTTAGATTTATTGCCTGCGGTAATTCTATTTGATATTCGGGAACTACTGATATTATGTAATGGAATATAAAAACACTCAGTAAATGAACCGTGAAAAACAAAAATAAGACTTTTAATTTTCACGGTTAATATTTATATTTGTAATATGATAAAAC
Source organism: Ignavibacteriota bacterium (assembly GCA_026390755.1). Lineage (GTDB taxonomy): Bacteria > Bacteroidota > Ignavibacteria > Tepidaquicellales > Tepidaquicellaceae > JAPLFI01. Next base: position 13,956 of record JAPLFI010000202.1, on the reverse strand, counting down.
GATTACTTATAAATAAACTGAAATACCTGCTTAAGCATAATCCCGCAGTCGCCTTGCTCGGACCAAGACAGGTCGGAAAAACAACACTTGCAAGACAAATAGAAAATATTTATAAAAGAAAGTCTGTTTATCTTGACCTTGAAAGCAGTAAGGATTTAAGAAAACTTGATGACGCGGAGACATTTTTCGAAATTAATAAAGAAAAACTTGTTATCATAGACGAAGTCCAGGATCTTCCCCGTTTATTCAGAGAACTAAGACCGTCCATAGACAGTAAAAGAAAATATTCAGGTTTGCTCGTTAAATTCATTTCTAACGAAACATCTTAAATGTGTTTGAATTATTATGATTTAACAGGTTGGCAGAAATCTTAAAAGCCAAAAATGTCTTAAGCCGGAGTTGCCGTATGCTAAGGCAGTAGCAAGCGAGCAAATATAAATCCGGCAGTCCTCTTGCTAAAGAACTTTTTTTTGTGCATTGTTTCGGATACTTATAATTCGTTTCGTCAGGAATTAGCACTAAGTATATATCTATAATTTACATTAGTAAAATATATTAATTACCTTATTTTATTATCAGTTAATGCTTTTTATTTAACAAATATTCTATATATGCTTTCCGAAATTATACCTGGAATTGATTTGCTGTTGATATTAACCCAGTTAATGCGATTGTCTTTTCGGAACCATGTCATTTGCCGTTTAGCATAACGCCGCGTGTTTTGTTTTATCAGGGATTTCATTTCAGTATATGTTAATTCATTTTCCAGATACCGGAAGACTTCCTTAATACCGACTGTATTCAGAGAGTTATGGGTTTTATAATGGTAACCTGAATTTTTAATGTTTTGTATCTCATCAACCATACCGTTATTCAGCATTTCTTCAACCCTTTGATTAATGCGTTCATATAATTCCCTTCTGTCCCATAACAAACCTGCCTGAACTGATTTGAACCCTATATTATCGCTTATGCTCTGCAATTCAGACATTCTTTTACCCGAAACTAAATATACTTCCAAAGCCCTTATAACTCGCCTGAATTTTCCGGAATCCATTTTCAGAGCTGTTTCAGGGTCAATTTTCATAAGTTCTTTATATAATACATCCCTGCCCTCTGAAATCAGGCGCTCTTCAAGCGTTCTTCGTATTTCGCCCGATTTTGTCTCATCCGTAAAAAAACCGTCAATTATTGATTTAACATACAATCCACTGCCCCCGACAATAAGTGCTTTTTTTTCTCCCGAAAGTATTTCTTTTATTCTGTTTCTACCTTCTATGCCGAATAAGCCCGCATTAAAATCGGCGCTAAGTTCATATTCACACACAAAATGATGTTTTAATCTTTTCAGAAGTTCTGTTTCCGGAGCACATGTGGATATGGGAATATTTTTATATATCTGCCGTGAATCGGCTGAAATTATTTCAGCATCCAGCATACCGGCGAGAATTCCGGAAATTGCCGTCTTTCCGGAGGCTGTAGGTCCTATGAGAACATATACTGTTTCCAAATTGAAAGGATTACTGTTTTTATAATTGAATCTGAAAACACAAAGGCTGACGATAAATCAGCCTTTGTAAAAAATTATACAGATGATAAAGTATCTTACGGAAGCAGTACTGCGCAGGAGATTGCCGTAGTCCATAATCCGTTTTTATCACCTTCGGCAGACTGAGTCACATTGAAAGTCTTGAAAATCTTTCCGCTTTGTTTATAGACCTGTTCGCGCTCGTTCCATGCTGTTTCTGTATCAAATTCGACGCCGAGTGTAGTCGCAAGCATCGTAGCCGCAAGATCTTCGGCGTATTCACCGGAAATCTTTTCTGTCTCTCCGAAAGGATGATGCTCAGAGATATATCCGTAATGGCTGTCATCCGACGGAAGTGCTACGCCGATTGATGTAGCTATTAACCTGTTCGGCTCGTTCGTGAAATTCCGCGCCATAACACAGAATGTAATAGTACCTGGAACGAGCAATTCCATTCCCTGCTCCTTTGTAACCCTTTTACATCCGGGAGGATATATACTCGAAACCATTACAAGATTCAGCTTTTCAATTCCCGCATGGCGAAGCGCTAATTCAAAAGACTGGAGGTAATCTTTATGCCTTCCCACTCCTTTTGTGAAAAATATTTTAGTCGGTTGAAACATTCTTTAACCCTTTCAGTACTGCTTAAATGAACAATAAATTTGATTCAAACATATAAAAAATATTTGTAACATATAACTAATAAATTTTTACTTTTAAAAATTTTCTTTTGCCGACTTTGAGCACAAATCCGGAATCCCCAGCCACAATATAATTTACATCTTCAATCTTTTCGCCGTCCATTGACACGCCTCCCTGCTCTATGAGCCTCCTTGCGGCGGCGTTTGACTCAGCCATACCAGTTTTCACAATAAACGCAGTAAGCTTAATATTTTTCTCGTCAAGAGTATATTCGGGTATTTCATCGGGTATTTCCTTTTTAATAAATATTTTATCAAACCCGGAAATTGCTTCATTCGCTGTTTTTTCATCGTAATAAAGCTTTACAATCTCAAATCCGAGCCGCCTTTTAATATCCCTCGGATTAGTATCAGGATTTTCCAGTGTTTTTTTCACATCGGCAAGTTCAGACGGTGATAAACGCGTCGCCAGTGTGAAATATTTATATATAAGTATATCGGGAATACTCATTGTTTTGCCGAATATATCTTTTGGATCCTCGGAAATACCGATATAATTATTCAGGGATTTGCTCATTTTCTCGTTTCCGTCAGTTCCTTCAAGCAAAGGCATAAGCATAACCACCTGAGGGTCTTTTCCAAAGCGTTTCTGCATATCCCTGCCGACGAGATTATTAAATTTCTGGTCGGTTCCTCCGAGTTCAACATCGGCATCAATAGCATAAGAATCATAACCCTGCATAATGGGATAAAGAAGTTCATGCATTGATATTTCCTGATGCTCTTTGAGCCTGTTAGTAAAATCGTCGCGCTCGAGTATCCGCTGAACCGTAAATTTCCCGAGAATACCGAGCAGAGCATGAAGGTCAAGTTTACTCAACCATTCCGAATTATATACTATTTTGGTTTTATCTCTGTCAAGTATCACCGATGCCTGTTCAAAATATGATTTCCCGTTTTCTTTTGTTTCCTCAAAAGTCAACTGCGGACGGGTTTTCTTCTTGCCCGAAGGGTCGCCGATCATTCCTGTGAAATCTCCCACTATAAGAATTGCCGTATGTCCCAGGTCCTGGAATTCCCTCAGTTTATTCAGCACCACCGAATGCCCGATGTGAAGGTCGGGTACGGACGGATCGCAGCCGAGTTTAATATTAAGAGGTTTATTTTGTTTTATGGATTTCTCTATCTTTCTTACGAGTTCCTCTTCCGGTATTATTTCCACAGTGCCCTTTTTGAGGACATCCATTTGTTCGTTTAACGAATAATTCATTTTCAAATATTCTTTAATTTTCTTTCCGTATCACGTTTCTTCAAAGATTCTCTTTTATCGTATAGCTTTTTACCCCGCCCGCTTGCAATCTCAATTTTAATTTTCGCGCCTTTGAAATACACTTTCACCGGCACCATTGTCAGCCCTTTTTCTTCCAGAAGAGATTTTATCTTTCGCAGTTCGCGCTTATTCAGAAGAAGTTTTCTGCTGCGGAGCGGATCGTGATTGTTAATATTACCGAACTTATACTGGCTTATATGACAGTTGATTAACCACAATTCACTTCCGATGAACTTCGCGTAAGCTTCCGTTAAATTTATTTTCGACTCGCGTAATGATTTTACTTCCGTTCCCAGAAGTGACAATCCGGCTTCATACCGTGTAAATAATTCGTACAGGAAATTAGCTTTCCGATTTGTTCCAATTACTTTAATTTTACCTGTGTTATCCAATTATATATTAAAGTGTTAAGTTATTTATTGTAAAAAGTAAAATCAATTAACTAAATGAGAATTAAAAGGTTTATCGTAAATCCATTCCAAATGAATTGTTATATATATTTCGACGAAACTTCAGGGAATGGGGTCATCATTGATCCGGGTGTTTACTCGGAAGCTGAAAAAAGCTGTTTGAGAAAATACATCACGGATAATGGAATAACAATTACCGCCGTAATTAATACACACGGACATATTGACCATGTCCTCGGCAATGCATTCGCAAAGGATCTGTTTAATGTTCATCTTTATTTGCACAAAGAGGACAGATTTCTTCTGGAGAGCGTGAAAGAACAGGGCGTTTATTTCGGAATTGATATCGAAAATTTACCCGAGCCCGACGGATATTTGGACGATAATTCAGTAATTCCGGCAGGTGATTCGACTCTTGCCGTACTTCACACACCGGGACATTCTCCCGGAGGTATCTGCCTGATTGACCATAAAAACAAAATCGTTTTCAGCGGGGATTCGATATTCAGGGAATCAATCGGCAGAACAGATTTACCGGGCGGAAATTCAGATATACTGATTAATTCGATAAAAGGAAAATTATTTACCGCGTGTAAAGATGATTACATAATATATCCCGGACACATGGAAGAAACAACAATCGGGCATGAAAAGAGCGAAAATCCGTTCTTATGATTTTACACTCTGTGTGATTTACAGATTTATTTTAAAACTCTCTATGATTGAAGTAATATCGTTTTTTACTGTCGGATTATTGAACTTACTGTCGCAGATAAACCGTATCATATAAGCGTAATTCTCCGTCGTTTCAGTATTTATAGTTCCGATGTAATAAATTGTCTCAGTGAAATCCATATCCTTGTATTCACCGATTTTTCCTTTGAACTTTTCCCCCTGTATATCGGAATATTCACCGGTACGGGAAGGTATATTGAGGTTTATATCCTTCTCAATCATATATATGAGATCATTAATATCCTTAACTGCATCAAGTTTGAAAGCTATAATCAGCATTGAGAGCTTTTTATCTTTTCTGTCAAAAGTATAGGAAATCGCGTCTTTATTCTTGGTTTCTTCGTGGATTCTTTCTTTCCAGTCGGCGGGAAGCGAAATCTGAAACTTGTAATTATCGTCAATTATTTCTTTTTTCTGCGCTAATGACATATTAACGGCAATGAGAAGTGAGATCACAATTATTAAAGTTTTCATTAAAATATTTTTGAGTTTTACTTCGGTAATTTTGATTTGAAAATTCTGTATTCATCAGCGTATAATCCTTTTAAGGAATCTTTATCTTTTAATCCCGTCATAATTTCACGCACATTATCTATTCTGTCCTGCGGGAGAGGATGTGTGGATAGAAGTCTGTCGAGTCCCCCGCCGGGTGCATTTCCTTTGAGTTTTTGTTCTGCTAATATATTGTCAAAAAAGAACATAATCGCTCCTGGATAATATTTTGATGTTTTCAGATATGCTATGGAATAATTATCCGCTTCAATCTCGTCGGAACGGCTATTGGCAAGAAATCCGAGTCCGACAAAAAGATTTGCGGCTATCTCTGCGTAGGCACTCGGATTATTACCCAGAACCAGACTCAGAATCATACTTACACCGTAATAAGACGTGAGCCTTTGAGTCATGTGCCTTCTTTCGGCGTGAGCAATTTCATGCGCAATTACTCCGGCAAGTGTAGCTTCATTGTCAATAAACTTCATCAGACCGGTGTAAACATAAATATAACCGCCGGGAGTGCAAAATGCGTTTATGACTGAATCGTTTATTACCTGAAAATTATAAGGAAAAATATTTTTCCGTTCAATTTTGGGAGAACTGTTTATTATATATTTCCCGATACCGCTAACGTAATCCTTTATTTCCTGATTTCCCTGAAGCATAGGATATTCCCGAGGATTAGATTTTATTTCTTTATCGAGCTGCTGTCCAAGTTCGACATCCTGTGATTCTGAAAATATGTTGGCTCCGCAGCTGTAAAAAACCGATAATGAAATCAGACCGAATAACAGCACGGAAAAAGTTAATAAAGAAACAGAATATTTGTATTTTCTTTCGTTCATATACAGAAGATATTTATTTATATATATTTATACAATAACTAATGAAATTGTGTTCCAAATATTTCCAAATAACAATTTTCCCGAAGATATATACTTATAACGTTTCAATCAATCACAAAAACGGATACCATAACGGATTGAGAATAGAGTTAAAAATAGGTATTTTGAAATTCATATTTTCAATGTTATGGATAAAAGCAAAAAAATACTTGTTATAGCGCTCGGCGGAAATGCTCTTCTTGATTCAAAATCGAAAGGAACGATAGAAGAAAGAGAAGCCGCCGCGGCTTTAACTGCCGAACAATTAATTCCTCTGTTTCAATCGGATAAATATGATGTAATATTAACTCACGGCAACGGTCCTCAGGTCGGTAATCTTCTGATACAAAATGAAGAAGGAGCATCTAAAGTACCCCCGATGCCGCTTGACGTTTGTGTGGCTGAAACTCAGGGTGAAATCGGCTATATACTCCAGAAAGCCCTGCAGAATTCATTCGAAAAACACAATATTAAGAAAAGCACGCTGACATTACTGACGGAAGTCCTTGTTGATGAGAATGATCCTGCATTTTCTGAACTTTCGAAACCTGTAGGACCATACTACTCGCTCGAGCAGACAAGAGAAATTCTTAAGACTAAAAACTGGACATTTCATGAAGATCCGGCCGGAAAAGGATACAGAAGAGTTGTAGCTTCACCAAAACCGATAAAAGTGATACAAACAAACATTATAAGTAACCTCTTAAGCTATGGTTATGCCGTAATCTGTGTAGGCGGCGGCGGTATTCCCGTTTATTATAACGATAAAGGCGAAATTTCCGGTGTCGAGGCAGTTATTGATAAAGATCTCGCATCTTCTCAACTCGCAATTGATTTGCGGGCAGATTTGCTCGTAATTCTTACTAATGTCGAAAATTGCTATATTAATTTCAAGAAACCAAATCAAATAGACCTTCGCGATATGAATCTCGACGAAGCTATGACTTATTTTGATCAGGGACATTTTTCAGCCGGCAGTATGGGACCAAAAGTTCTCTCGGGAATCGAATTTGTTCTGAATACGGGAAATAATGCGATTATAACCCGTATTGATAAATTAAGCACAGCTCTTGAAAATAAAGCCGGTACATTGATTCACCTTTAACTATCGTATAAATTACTTTATATGCTAAATAATAACTACTAATTAAATAAATATGTTATGACAACATTATCAAAAAAAGATTTAATATCCGTAAGTCTGCTCTCAATTGAAGAAGTGGAACTTATTCTCACTGAAACTGAAAGATTAAAAAAGTGTCCGCGAAATATTAATGTGCTGGCGGGACAAACTCTTGCGATGATATTCGAAAAATCGTCAACCCGTACAAGAGTTTCTTTCGAAGTCGGTATGTATCAGCTTGGCGGTCTTGGAATGTATTTTTCTTCACGTGACCTGCAGATAGGACGCGGTGAAACAATCCATGACACTGCCAAGGTTTTATCCAGATATGTAAACGGTATTATGGCAAGAACTTTCGCACATCAGACGGTGCTGGATCTTGCAAAATACGCATCAATACCCGTTATTAACGGTTTAACTGATTACGACCACCCGTGTCAGGCTCTATGCGATATTTTCACCGTATATGAGCATAAAGGAAAGCTGAAAGGATTAACCATGGCATATATTGGCGACGGGAATAACGTCCTTCATTCGCTTGTGCAATCTTGCGTAAAAGTCGGTATGAACATAAATTATGCCTCACCTGAGGGATACCGTCCTCTCGAATCGGTTATTACCGAAGCTAAAGATGTTGCAAAAACTACAGGCTCAATTATCACTCCGACCGATAACGCATACGATGCCATTAAAAATGCCGATATCATTTACACGGACGTTTGGGTCAGTATGGGACAGGAAGAAGAAAACCAGAAACGAATCAAAGATCTTAAAGAATTCCAGCTGAACGGAGAGCTTATGAAAAAGGCAAAGCCGGATGTACTTGTAATGCACTGCCTCCCTGCACACAGAGGCGAGGAAATCACCGATGAAGTAGTTGACGGTCCTAATTCGATAGTATTCGACCAGGCAGAAAACAGGCTTCATACACAAAAAGCAATAATGAAACTTTTAATGGCAAAATAAATAATATAATGGCAAAGTCACAAATAAAAAACTATCAGGATTTAAAAAAGCTTTCATGGGATGAGTTTCACAACACTCCGATGATTAACAAACTTAAACACTTTGAAAAAGACGGACATCTTTTTGACTGTTTGTTTTCACAGCAGTTTACGCCGAAAATTATAGATACTTTATTCAATACAGCCGATAAGATAAGAAAAATCGCAAAAAATAAAGAAGGGCTCGACTGGCTTCAGACTTTATTGTCACATAAAAGAGCAATGCTTTATTTTGTACAGCCATCAACAAGGACATTTGTATCATTTCAGAGCGCCTGCCATATACTCGGGATGAAGGTCAGCGAAATCCGCTCTACTTCAACATCTTCAGAGCTGAAAGGAGAATCCGCAGAGGATACAATCAGGACATTCAGTTCTTATGCGGATATGATTATTATGAGGCATTTTGAGGAAGGCATGGCTGAAAAAGCCGCATGGATGCTGAATAAAACAAAACGTCCGATAAGCGTTGTTAACGGAGGTTCCGGAAAAGACCAGCACCCGACACAGGCGCTTCTCGACCTTTACACTTTGTTTCTCTCATTCAGCAAGACAGGAGGTATTCAAAATAAAACTATCGTTATGGCGGGGGATTTGCGCCGGGGAAGAACTGTACGCTCGCTGACTTACTTATTAAAGCACTATAAAGGCATAAGACTTATTTACGTTTCACCGGAATATCTCGGAATCGGAGATGATATAAAATCATTTCTGAAAAAACATAAGATGCCTTACGAGGAAACGGCAAACCTGACAAAATCTCTCAGACTGGCAGATGCTGTTTACATGACCAGAATTCAGGATGAATATGACATTAACAACGAATCAAAAGAAATTGATTACAGCAAATTCCATCTTACAAAAGAGCATTTGAAAATCATGAAAAAGAGCGCGATAATCATGCACCCTCTGCCGCGCAGGCAGGAAATTGAAACCGCAGTTGACGATGACCCGAGGGCAATGTACTGGAGACAGGAACGAAACGGTATGTGGATCCGAACGGCGCTTATAGCATATCTTTTCGGATCGGATAAAGTTATACTTGACGCCTGAAATAATTCAGTTCAGTTTTTTAAAAAAGAGCCATACATTCCGTGTATGGCTCTTTTTATATTCGCGGGATAGTTCGTTACCATTTAAATTTTTTCCAAAAAAACACAACCGTAATTACTGAAACTGCTGCCAGCGAGAGTATAATCCAGAAAGCAAGCGGATGTCCTGCCAGAGGGATTCCCACATTCATTGAAAAAATACTTACTATCAGTGTCGGTCCCATTATTCCGATTGTGATAATATTCAGCGTCTTCATCAGTAAATTGATATTATTACTCACAATTGACGCGCGGGCGTCCATCATACTGGCAAGAATACTTGAATAAATATCCGACTGCATGTGACACTGCGTATTTTCGATTATTATGTCATCAAGAAATTCAAGTTCCTCAGGGGTAAATCCTATTTTTGCGGAGTAATATTTCATTTTCTCGAATACGAGGGAATTAGAGTTTATGGAATTGAGATAATATACCAGACTTTTTTCGAGTGTAAACAGGTTAATCAGATACTTATTCTCCATAGATGTGTTAATTTTCTTCTCGAGTTCCTCGACAATCATATTAAAGATTTTCAAATGCTCGAGGTAATGAAGTATAGACCTGAAAATAATTCTCAGAGTCAGGTCAGTCAGTGAAGTTACTTTGGTAAATTGCTTGCCTTCAAAAATGTTAATATCGTCTGAAAGTACGATTACAAGTTTATCTTTGAATAAAAAAAGTCCTTTTGATGCAATCTTAAAACTTAAAGTCTCAGAGTTCGAATAATTTTTAGGCCTTTTTATTATGAGAGCCAGATGGTCGGGTTCAAACTCAAGCCTTGAGAGCTCGTCGGGGTCTAAAGAAGAAGCCAGCGTATGCTCGTCAATTTTAAGCTGTTCTGTAAGATAATGTTTTTCTTCGGCGTCAGGGTTAATAAAAAACAGCACCGGATCATCAGGATTACCGGTTTCGACTATTTTTTTGTCCATGATGCAAAATGTTCTTTTCATGGATGATCCTCCTGATATTTAAAATTTAAAAAACACAGTGTATTTCAGATTACACCTGCTAAACCCTTTCTAAAAAGTTAATTACTTTTATTTTTCTTTTTTATCGGACTGTTCGCGCTTTGTCAATATTGAATCTATAAGCCCGTATTCTTTAGCTTCTGCGGCAGTCATATAGTTATCCCTGTCAGCATCTTTAGCAATTTGTTCAACAGATTTTCCCGTATGCTTTGATATTATACTGTAAATAGTATCCCGTGTCCTGAGCATTTCTTTTGTATAGATTTCAATATCGGTTGCCTGACCCTGTGTACCTCCAAGAGGCTGGTGCATCATTATTTTCGAATTAGGCAAAGCAATACGCTTGCCGGCGGCGCCGGCGGTTAAAAGAATCTGACCCATTGATGCCGCCATACCGACACATGTAGTAGAGACATCACAGCGGATATAATTCATAGTGTCATATATTGCGAGACCCGCTGATATACTACCGCCCGGAGAATTGATATACAGCATAATATCCTTATCAGGATCTTCATACTCCAGAAAAAGCAGCTGAGCCACAAGAAGTGAAGCAATTTCATCAAAGATAGGCGTACCGAGAAAAATTAATCTCTCTTTAAGCAGTCTTGAATATATATCATAAGCCCTCTCCCCTCTTGATGTTGATTCAACTACTATCGGTACGAGCTGATTCCTCATACCGGAAGCTTTATCAAGACCTGCGGCTATTTCTTTTTCACGTGATTTTATTATACTCGTAAAATCCATATACTACTCAATTTTTAATTTTTGGCTTTTTCTGTTATCTATTTTTTTATTTCTTCTGTTTCTGTGATATTGGCATTTTCAATGATACAATCAATAACTTTGTTGTCAAGTACAGACTTCTTTATCTCTTCATTTCCGGTGTAAATTTCAAATAATTTCTCTGCTGGTATGTCGTACAATTTAGCGTTCTCTTCCGCAAATTTTCTGATATCTTCGTCATTTACTTCGATTTTTTCAATCTCAATAAGTTTTTCCTTTATCAGAAACCATTTCCCGCTGAAGACAGCTTCGGCGCGGTTCCGGTTCATAAATGCTTCTTCATCAAGCACGGTATCGTGTTTATGCCCTGAGTGTTGTTTTTTATAATCTTCTAAAGAACCCTTAAGTATGGCGTCAACGTACCCGTCAGGCACGGTTACATCATTCAGTTTAACGATTTCCTGTACAGCCTTATTTCTTATGTTCTGTTCGGTAATGTTATCGTATGCCTTGGAAATCTCATCTCTCAAATAAGTCCTCAAATCTTCTTCTGATTTGATATCGTCTTTACCGGTGAATTTCTTAAAAGTTTCTTCATTCATATCGGGATAGATTATCTTCTCGGCTTTAACACATTTCAGCTTAACTTTCCGCGCCTCACCCTGTTTATCTTTGGTATCAACGATTTTTTCTTCATTCTCTTTAATGTTTTTAAACGCTTCCGCGTACTCAACAGAAAGATGGGGACTTCCGAGATAAAAACGAAGTCCGGTTTCATCTTTACCCTCAATAACATTCCCTTCCTCATCAAGGTCACTCGTATCCACGGTGACCATATATTCCTTGTCAAGCGCTTCTCCGTCAAGCTCAAATGAGGCGTTTTTGAATTTCAGATACTGCAGTTCTTCATCAACCAGTGAATCGTCAATGATGTATTTCACCTTAGTGAGTTCAATGCCCTTATAACTTTCAAGCTGAACATCCGGCTTAATTTCAAATTCAACTTTAAATGTCATTTTTTCCTTGGGTTTATAGTCCATATCGGTTATTGAGCCCAAACCTATCATCGGTATATTGTTCTCTACGATGTAATTCCTGAATACGTCGGAAGCAATATCTTCAAGAGCGCGATATTCGATTGCGTCTCCGTACATTTTCTTTATCATCTGTATCGGGGCTTTGCCTTTTCTGAAACCCGGAATAGTTACGCTTTTTTTATGCTCGGCAAGCGCCTTTTCAAAATGAGGTATAAGTTCATGATAATCAAGCGTTGCTTCAAGTTCCCTTTTGCAATTTTCTAAACTTTTAATGTTTGTGTCCAATTATTAATATGAATATTTTAATATAATTTTTAAGTTATCTAATCCATATTGCAATTACAATGTAATTAGAAACCTTTAAAACCGCTTCCGACGTGAATAAAACGGTATAATCGTCTTTTATTCTATGCTACTGACTTCTGAATTCTTTATCAATTACGCTTATTTCGCCCGGGGAAATTCCGCCGAGGAATGTATCTATTGTAGGTTTGATTTTCAGTGTAAGTCTTGCCGGCGATCCCGAAGAGCCGCCGAAACCTGTTGCCATACCTATCAGGTTAGTAATACCCTCATTTTTAAAGAATTCAAGCAAATCGAGCGATATGGCTACGGGGATAGTGGTTGTCTGCCCGATTCCGGGTATTTCAATTGGATTTGAGATACTGCCGCCTATGGTTTCTTTGTTATCAATCAATAGTCTCCAGTCGAGACTCTTTATAGTAGCAGAGGCGCTCGTTGTTCCTCCCGTTCCGTCATTCGGATTTTTCGCAAGAACATTGAGTGTGAATGATGCGGGTAATTTTCCCGATGCGAAAGAAGAAGTAAGCTTCAGCATATCCAGCGGATTGATGTTTGATAAACTGCTGACTTTGCTTAAATCAACGCCGCCGACTGATAAACCGCTTACACTGCCGAGTTTAAACTGCAGTCTTTGTGCGTTTTTCATGGCATCGTATGCCGAGCATCCGTACTGAATGAAAGCGAATGCCGCGATAAATAAAACTGTGATTAGTTTTTTCATTTGTTTAGATTAAATTTTATAAAAAGAGTATTAGAATAAACACATAAATCAATTTTCATCTCTTAAATCAATTTGTTTAAGAATTTTTCTTAAGCCTTGCGGCGTCAATCCGGCAATTTCAGCCGCAGGAGTAATTTTTCCGCCGGTTATCTCCATTAAATCAGTAAAGTAATTCCTTTTAATTTCTTTATCAAGTTCTTTATACTTAGGGAATTCATTTTTAATATATTCCGGTATGCGGAAATTCAATTTCCCGGCAGATTCGCCTTTTCTGTTTAAATTCGGGAAATCGGCGATTTGCAATTTTGAACTGTCGGTATATGACAATGCGTTTTTAATAGAGTTCGCGAGTTCACGCACATTCCCGGGCCAGCTGTATGCAAGGAATCCCTGTAAAACTTCATCGGAGAAACTAAACTGCTGATGAACTAACTGAGAAGAATATTTTTTCAAAAAATAATCCGCAAGCGGTATAATATCATCTTTTCTTTCGCGTAAAGGCGGAATCAGAAGCGTGACACCTTTTATCCTGTAATAAAAATCCTCTCTAATCCTGCCGTTCTTCTTAAGTATTTCAAGGTTTTCATTAGTCGCCATTATCAGCCTCACATCGAGATAAATTTCTCCTTTTCTCGGATCCTGCCCGATGCGGGATATTGACTTATATTGCGTAAAGTGTAAAAGTTTCAGCTGAATACTTTCGGAGAGATTTGAAATTTCCGGTAAATAAATAATTCCCTGGTTCCCGGCTTCGAATTTTCCGATTCTCATCCTGTCGGCGCCCGTAAATGCCCCTTTCTCGTGTCCGAATAATTCTGATTCCAGCATTGATTCATTCAGGCTCCTGATAGGTATAGGTATATACGGTTTATCATTTCTTTTTCCGCACAGATGAATCCGTGATGCTATCATATCCTTGCCTACTCCGGTTTCCCCCGAAAGCAGAACGTCAAA
>JAPLFI010000359.1 GCA_026390755.1 Ignavibacteriota bacterium | reverse complement strand
TACCATAGCAGTGGCGTTTATATTACCCGTCTTCTGAGAATACAAATCCTCAGAAATAAATAACACGCAGATTATAATTATTATTGCCGATATTTTTTTCATCCTGATTTTTATCATAAAAGCACAACCGCTATCAGCAAATATGAAAAAAATTTTTTAAAAAAGAAAGCACGAATTTTATCTGTATTCGAAATATTTTTTCTTTTTATCTGGGTAATCAGTGGCAAATCTTATTCGAAAAGATTCTTATGCTCGTATCTATCCTGCTCCGTGCTCTTTGTGTCTCGTGGTTTTCTTATCATTTCTCTTTCTTAATTAAAACAAACTCAATATCCGATACAATATCTCCTTCTTCAATTGCCTTAATCTCAATTTTTAATTCCTTACTCTCCGATATCAGTCCGCGCCTTGAAAGACTTTCGGCATCCGAATAAAGCCTGTATTTTCCCGGCGGAACATTGTCGAAAATAAATTCGCCGTCCGAAAATGCCGGTTTAATTATTTTGACTTTTCCGTTATCAGATTCAAGTATCAGTTTTATACCCGGTATTCCTTTTAAACCTGATTCATCCCTTAAGCTCACGTATCCGCTGATTACACCAGAAATATAAACCGGTATAAATACAGGTTTAAACCTGCAGGGGTCTGTAAATACCGAGAAGGACTTATATTTAGGTCTGTATAAAGGATTATCAAAAGTCAGTGGATTAATCTCAAGCAGATATGTGTTGTAAGGGTCAAGGTCAACATACCATGTGTTTTCACCGTCTGTATGAATTACAGGCTGACCAGATTCCATTTTTACTTCCATTTGTGTGCTAAGCGTCTTTTCGTTTTTGTCAAGTATGTCATTGTTATTTATATCAAGAAAAGGCACAAGGGAGAGTCCGGACCTCGTCGAGAGATACCTGTTGTCAGTGATAAATTTCCTCTTGTAGTCGTCAAATCCGACCGAACCGTAAAAGCTCTGCTGAAGTGACCACCCGTTATTGTCTGTAAAATAATCAGTCGTTGATCTTGTAAACGGAAAATCAAACCTGAAATTTATTCCGCCTGAATAACCGTTTTGCAAAAAATCTCTTGATATAGATAAACTTAGCCAGCCTGTACCGAATACGCTTTTATCAATAAAAAATCCGGCTTTGGTTATTTTCCCCGACAAATGGTCAATATCGGATTGCTGTCTTAAGAGCAAATCGCTGAATAACCTGTATGATAGCAGAACCGTCGAAGCTAAAAATTGATTTTCATATACATTATTATCCCCCGCAGAACTTTTATTCCACGTGCCGTTCAAAACAATACTTCCCTGAAATCTTTTGTAGTTAACGAAAAGTCCCGGATTCAGAAAAAAGAATTTATTGTTTTGCGACAGGATTTCACGCGCGTTTAATCTGAAATTTGAAGAAATCTGCCCGAATACAGCAGGAACAAATAGATTGAAATTTTTTTCCTCTTTCAAAGACCCTGGATTGAAATAAATATTGTTTTCGTATTTTATGAAATTCAGTTCCGCCGATATCTGCGACGGTAAAAGGAGACTGACCGTCGCCCTGCCTTTTAAATTCGCGAAATACTGTCCGCTGAGTATAAGACTGTTTATTAGTTTATATGAAATATTTCCGCTCGGGTAGTACTTTCTTATCCCGGGTTCGTTTATATATGTATTTCCCGCTCCGATTGTCAGCGATGATGAAATTCCCCAGTTGACAGTTGCCTCTGATACTGCGCTGTTATTGCCTGTTTTCGTTTTCCCCGCGCTGACATAATATTCTATTTCGCCTTTGGGAAGAAATGTAAACGGTACCTGTATCACTCTGTCCGAGGTTTGTATCTCTCCCGAAGGACCGTAATATTTAAGAGTGATAAAACTTGAACCGTAAAGAAGCGGTATATTGAATTCAAAATATCCGCTTCCGTCTGACTTTGTATAGCTTATTAGTTCGTTGTTCACATATAATTCTATATCCCAGTTCGGGGAAATCTGATCAAATATTTTATAAGCGCCTAAAACAGTTCTTGATATGGGTAAAGCGTTTGTTACCTGAACTCCCTGCGTATTCGACAGCAATCCCAAAGT
>JAPLFI010000227.1 GCA_026390755.1 Ignavibacteriota bacterium | reverse complement strand
CGAATATTTTCTTCACTGTTTCCTGTACAACGGGCACTCTCGTCGAGCCGCCGACGAGTATCACTTCGTCAATTTCGTTCAAAGATAATCCCGAATCTTTTATCGCTTTCTGGCAGGGACCGACAGTCCTTTGAATCAGGTCAGAAATCAGGGACTCAAATTTTGCTCTTGTTATCGTCTCAAGCAAAAACTTCGGACCGTCAGCAGTTGCCGTAATATAAGGAAGATTTACTTCCGTTTGTGAGCTTGTAGAAAGCTGTTTCTTCGCAGTTTCAGCCGCTTCTTTAAGTCTTTGAAGCGCCATCGGGTCTTTCTTGAGGTCTATCCCTTCTTTTTTCCTGAACTCATCAGCAAGGTAATCGAGTAATCTCTGGTCGAAGTCATCACCGCCAAGGTGTCCGTCGCCGTTTGTTGACTTCACTTCAAACACACCGTCACCAAGTTCAAGTATGGATATATCAAACGTACCGCCGCCGAGGTCATACACGGCGACTTTGTGATTCTTTTTCTTCTTATCGAGACCGTATGCAAGCGCCGCCGCCGTAGGCTCGTTAATAATTCTCTTAACGTCAAGTCCGGCAATTTTGCCCGCATCTTTTGTAGCCTGTCTCTGTGCGTCGTTGAAATAAGCCGGAACAGTTATAACCGCTTCAGTAACAGTTTGACCGAGATAATCTTCCGCTGTTTTTTTCATCTTCTGAAGTACCATTGCCGATATTTCAGGCGGAGAATATACACGCTTTGTGTTCGAGCTTTTATCGTCAATCTCAACTCTGGCTACATCGTTCTCACCCTTTATTACTTTGTATGGAACTTCCGTTATCTCTGTTGCTACTTCATCATAACGTCTTCCCATGAATCTCTTGATGGAAGACACCGTGTTGGTCGGATTTGTGACCGCCTGCCTCTTTGCAGGGTCACCTACAAGCCTCTCGCCTGTCTTAGTGAACGCCACAACAGATGGGGTTGTCCTTTGTCCTTCCGAATTCGGAATAACGACCGGATCATTTCCCTCCATTACCGATACGCACGAGTTAGTCGTACCTAAATCTATTCCTATAATTTTACCCATTTAAAAAATCCTCTCTTTTATTTTTTTTTAATAATAAATAGACTACCCGCTCCTTAGCAGAGCGGGTAGTCAAGTTAATTAAGCGCTTATTACTGAAAGTTATTTAACCTGTATTTCTTTAACTACCGGCTTTGCTTCTTCAATCTTCGGCAGAGTTATATTCAATATTCCGTCTTTGAATTCTGCCTCGATTGCGTCGAGCTTTATTTCCTTCGAAATGTTGAAACTTCTCGTAAACTCACCATAGACTATCTCATTCATAATGAGGTTTGTGTCTTCGGTTTTAGTTTGCTGTTTCTTCTCTCCGCGTACGGAAAGTAAATTGTTTTCAACATTAATCTTCACGTCTTCTTTCGGAGTTCCGGGCATCTCCATGTGAATATAGAAATTATCTTTATCTTCTGTAATTCTTGTTCTCGGTGAGTAACTTGTTGTATCGAGAACATCTTTCCCGAAATTTAAAAAAGGGGTGTTGAATAATGACCCGAAAGTATCACTTACAAGGTCGCTGTCTTTTTTGAATCTTACTAACGTCATTTTTTTTCTCCTTATTTTTATTTTTTAGTTTTGTTATTATTTTATTACTTTATTATTTTTTTTCCAACTACCAACTACCAACTACCAACTACCAATTACCAACTACCAACTACTCAATACCATTAACTATAGCAAGTTGTGTGCCAAACATAAATTTGATGAAATTTGAGAAATATTGGGAATTATCTGTCACATAAAAGCTAAATAAGTCAGCAAATGTGAACTAAATGAGACTAAATTGCAAAATATGTCAGAAATAAAAAACCAGCCGTTTATCTTAACAAGGACTGGTTTCGTTTTGAATAAGAAAGGGTAGTTTCTAATTCTTTACAAACTTAACTATCAATTAAATAAATGTCAATAGCAAAATCAATAAAGTTATACTTTAGGCATGCCTTGTAAATATTGTTTTTATAGAGTTTAATTTTACGACATTTGTGCGGTCAGAAAAAATAATAAATACCGATATTAATATTATATATAAAATCAGTTTTACGATTTCATTAATTACGTAAATGTTTATCAGCAGACTTAACAGATATATCGTTGACGCTGATAACACAAGTTTAGATAATTTATTCCATTGATATGATATTCTGTAGAGTTTTTGTGAAACGAAATAAACGTGTATAAACATTAACAGATATGTAATCAATGTCGAAAAAGCAGCGCCTTCCATTCCGTATTTACCGATGAGAATGAAATTCAGGATTGTGTTGATAATAAATCCTTCTGCAACGATTAACAGCAGGTACGATGTACGGTTAGCAAAGAAAGGAGCCACATTCAGCGCCGAAAAAAGTCCCGCAAATAAATAAGCGAGCAATACCGGCGGAACGATTGATAGTCCCTGCTGATAGCGCGGGTCAAGCAGGCTGAATTTTCCGAAACTGATTTTAACTATCGGCGATGTAAAAAATGTAAAAAATAAAAACAATAATAAACCGGAGAAAACAAGGTATGTAAATATTTCCGAAATAATTTTCTTGTTCTCCGGATTCTTTTCAAGGTTCAGGAAAAACGGCGTCCATGCGAAACGGAATGCCGCAATAATCAGTCCCATCACCGAAGCTAATCTGTAATTTGCATTGTATATACCCACGCAACCTTCTCCGTAAAAATATTTCAGGAAAAACCGCTCAGCAATATCAATCAACAAAGTAAATAAACCAATGTATATGAATTTATTCCCGTAAATTACGAGTTTTCGCGCAAACATGAAGGAAAACTCAAAGCTAAGGAATTTCCTTGTGACAGCAAGTCCGGCAATGAATGTTACGAATACTGATATTATATAACTGTAAAAGATTGCTTCAACGCCGTATCCCGCGAAAATTATCAGTATGAAATTCAAAGCGATATTTATCACAAGAGAAAGCAGTGTAAGATATAAATATAATTTCGCGTTCAGTTCGGCTCTCAGAAGCAGTAACGGAAATCTGAATAATGTATCGAAAAAAAGAACGAAGCACATTATCTTTATGAGCATTGCTCCTTTTACAGGATTATCGAATCTGATAAGCGCCGATATACCGCCGCTTGCCGAATATATGATAACAGAGAAAATTACGGATGTAATTGTCAGCAGTAATAAAGTCGTTGAGTATAGTTTCTTTCTCTCTGCCTCATCTTTAACGTCAATGAAAAATTTAATGAATGCCGTTTCCATTCCGTAAAGATAAATAAGTATCGTGAATAACCACAGAGACTGAACGAGGTTAAACATTCCCATCTCGGCAGGGGAGAAATAATATGTGTAGAGCGGCAATAAAAGGAATGACAGGGCTTTGTTAATGAGTAATCCGGCTCCGTAAATTGCCGTCTGCGAAAAAAGATTTTTTATATTTGCTTTTTCAGTCAAACTGAATTATTGAATGTTTAACGTATAATTCTTCAAGTTTCGAATTAACCGCCTCAAAAGAATGATATTTCTCAGCCCATGCGCGCCCTTTATGCGCGTAATCTTCAAGCAATTGCCTGTTATCCGTGATTTCTATAATAGCGTCTTTAAGTGTGTTTATGTTGACAGATATGAACGGATTTTCAGGAAGGAAATTAAGATATTCATCTGTAAATTCAGTTATAGTCGGCAGACCCATCGCCAAGTTTTCGATGGAGTTCTTGCCGTAACCCGACCCTCCGAGCTCTCCGCCCACCTGGTCTATCGCCGCGTCGCAGGTTCGTTTTAACTCTAAAAGCCGGGACCTGTCCATGCCTTCTGCAAGTATAAATTCTATATCCTTTTCTTTTTTTAACTGCTCTGTTACTGCAAGTATTTTGTCCGTTCCCTTGAATTTACGGTTAGTAGGGGAGTGAATTATTCTCAGTTTTTTATTCTTCACAACTTTAAACTCACAACCCTTAACGTCAAACGGGAAAAACAAATAATTGATATGCTTATGCAACGATAAATGATCCTGCTCTACTGTAAGATTCAGACTGCTCATTTCATCAAGTTCCCTGAATATCCCCCTGCTTCTTAAATCACTTCCGAAATAACAGCATACTATTTTTTTCCCTGCCGCTGACAGTTTTTTCGCAAATCTAAGGTCGCGGTAGAAATCCATTCCGCCGTCGAAGTGATATA
Source organism: Ignavibacteriota bacterium (assembly GCA_026390755.1). Taxonomy (GTDB): domain Bacteria; phylum Bacteroidota; class Ignavibacteria; order Tepidaquicellales; family Tepidaquicellaceae; genus JAPLFI01. The sequence continues at coordinate 5,088 of JAPLFI010000227.1, read as the reverse complement.
TGTCAAACTCCGATAGTTTTTCGTCATTTATCAACTTTTCAATAACGGTGCTGTTCCTGAAATCGCGCGCCTTAAAAAAAATACTCTCTGCAATATTCTTAGGTTTGTAGTATTTCACATCCGACATTTTTGAATCGCGCCATTTTCTTGCCGCTCCGCCTGTAGGCAGTGAAAAACCGAGCGTAATATCTTCTTCAAAACTGAGAGTGTTTTTAAACATTGTTACGAGTCTCGCCTCGTGTCCTGCCTCTCTCTGCATTTTTACGAAATCCATAGGCATTCCCGCAAAATTCTGCGGCGCAATATGTAATATCTTTTTCATTCTATTTGTATTTCCCAAATCTCTTATCTCAAATCCTTAATCCCTTATCCAAATACCAAATACTAAATACTAACTTCCCACTACCCAATACTAAATACTAACTTCCCAATACCCAATACTCAATACTCAATACCAAATACCAAATACTAAATACCCACTACCCAATACCTAATACCCTCAGTATATTCCCCGAAAATATTAATTCTTTTTCTTCCGCTGAAATCCTAAGACTTTCAATAATCGGTATATACATTTTCGGAAGACCGAGATTGTAATCAGACCCGAATATCAGTTTATCCGCCCCTGCGATTTTCACAACCTCATTCACAAAATAAAACTCTCTCACCGATTCCGTGCCGAGAAACACATTCTTATATCCTCCGTCACTAACGGCTTTCGCGCATTCAACGCATATTGAAGGCTGGTCGCCGCCGAGATGAGCGAGAATTACATTCAAACCCGGAATCCGCCGCGCAATTTCCAGAGGGTATTCATAGCTTGCGATTTCTTTCCACCTTCCGCAATGTACAATTACGGGTATTCTGTGAGCTTCAGCCATTTCAATATATTTTCTGTAAGTATCGTCGGTTATTCTCCTCTTCTGAAAGGACGGATGAAATTTAAAAACAGATATATTATCAATGTTTTTATCGAGAAAATCATCAAGCCCCTCATCGTCGGGATTAATAAAGCAGGCGAAATGAAATTTATAGTCTTTTCTCGAATTAATCCCCGAAAATAATTTTTCGTTTTCATTTAAATTGCCCGTCATGCAGACTGCCGATTCAATACCGGAACTCGTCATCACTTTTACAGCTTCTTCGACCGTAGATTCGTAATTCAGAAAAACGTCGCTCCATTTTCCTATGTGTATATGCCCGTCTATTATTTTCATTGTAATACATCCCCCGCTTTGAAAATTTTGTTAATTTCAACTATTTGATTATCCGGGTTTCTTACCTCAGTAAGTGCTATTCTTCCGTTTCCGCAGAATACGTTTAAAACACCGATATCTGCCGAAATGATTTCCCCAACTTTATAATCTGCGTCCGGCTTTAACGTGTCTTCAGGCAATTCGGATTGTATTGCATTATAAACACTGCCTGCGTGCAGGAAATAAGCGCAGGGATACGGAATCGTTATAGATCTTATAAGATTAAAAATACTGACATTCGTGTTTTCCCAGTTTATACGCCGCTCTTCATCCGATATCTTTTTATGAGCTTTTTGCCTTTCGTCAGGGTCTTGTTTCCTGAACAGAGACGTTACATCACACGACTGAATTTTATTCAGACTTTCAATAATAGCCGTGTGGCTTATTTCGGAGCATTTTATGTAGAGTGTGTTCACGTCGTCATTTCTTGTAATTTCAATCTTCACTTCATGCAATATATCCCCTGAGTCAACTCCCTTATCAATTTTATGAACAGTTATAAAAAGTAAATTGTTTCCGTCCATTATTGTTCTTGATATCGGCGCTCTTCCTCTGTATTCAGGCAGTTTGCCGCAGTGCATGTTCAGTATTCCATAGCGGGGGATTGCGAAAATATCTTCCGTTATAATTTCCATAAATCCCATGCAGATACCGGCATCAAAGATTTTCAATTGTTCTTTTATACAGGTGATTTTATCAACTGAAATTGTCTGTATTCCCGAATCATTGCAAAGCTGTTTAATCTTACCGTAGAAACTTTCTTTTAGTTTCTCATATTCATAATCCCTGTGAAGAACGACAAGTCCCGGCTTAATGCCCGAAGATATCAGATTTTCGAGGCATCTCAGGCTCATTTCACCGTGAGCGAGATAAAAGAATTTTAGTGCAGGTTTTACTTTTTCATCCATTTTGAATACCATGCATAAGAGCGTATAATACCTTCATTAAGGTGAATCTTTGGTTTAAACCCGAGAATATTTTCGGCTTTTTCTATGCTGGGGATTCTGAGTTCAACATCCACATAGTTCTTAGGAACGTAAACAATCCTGGATTTTGTCTTACAAAGAGTAATTATCTTTTCGGCTAAAGAAGAAATTGTTATTGTGCCTTTCGGATTTCCTATATTGAATATTTCTCCTATTGCTTTTTTATTCGTCAGGCACAGCATTGTCCCGTCAATCATATCGTCAATGTAACACCAGGAGCGTATCTGGTCGCCGTCTCCGTGTATTTCGATTTTCTTATTCTTAACGGCGTTCTTAATAAAAATCTGTATCGCGCCTTCACCTATTTGTCCCGGACCGTAAATATTAAAAGGACGTATCGAAACCGCAGGGTAGCCCCGTGTTTTATAATAACTGTACAGAAGATGCTCACCTGCGACCTTGCTGATTGAGTAAGTCCATCTTCCTTCTCCTACGGGAGCGAGGTTTGTATTCGACAGCTCGGTGGATTTATATGCGTATGCGCCTAATACTTCGCTTGTAGAAAAATTTACCACCCTCTCAAGGTCTTTGCTGTATTTCTCAAGCGCTTTTACAAAGTTGAAAGTGCCGAGTATATTGACATCCATTGTCTTAACCGGATTGTTAATTACTGTATCAACTCCGGCAATTGCCGCCAGGTGCAGGGCAATCTGAGGTCTGAAATCTTCGGCAGAATTTTTCAGTTTATCGGCGTCCAGTATATTGCCGTCAACAATTTTCACATTCTTCTTGTTAATCTTTTTGTATTTCAGCGAATCCCGTGCGAAGATATCGTAAATAAGTATTTCGTTGTCCGGAGATAGTAATTCTGCAAGCTTACTGCCGATGAATCCGCCGCCTCCGGTTAATAATATTCTTTTGTTTTTAATAGTCAAAATCTGTTTTAATTTAATTTTAAAATATATGATTTGCGGAGAAATCCGTCCGCCATGAATTTCTTTTTGAATTCGAACAATCCGTAAAGCAATGTATCTCCTACATTGGAAGTACCTATATCATAAAGACGGAAGTTATTATTCTTAGACCATTCTATTGATTTGAATAAAATGAAATCCGAAACCCTGTCTTTTTTATGCTCTTCATCCGCCGCGAGATAGAAATTAAGAACAACATCATTTTTTACGAGAAATAAGGTGCATATTCCCGCAAGTACACTGTCAATCCGCGCTTCAAATAATATTATCTTTTCGCTAAGGTTGTTTTTTAAATAAACCAGTTCTTCAAGGGAATGAGTCGGCTTTACATTCTTAAGTTCCCTGTTCTTCAGCAGTAAATTATAATAGTCAAATAAAGTATCATTTGTAATATTATCGTTTATAATGTTGATTTCAATTTTTTGAGATGATTGTTGTATTGCCCTTTTTTTGGGATTAGTGAGTTTATCAAATTCGAAGCTGTTAAGCTCTATTATATTTGTAATAGAATTTTTCAGAACATTAAATCCCTCTAAAATAAGAGCATATTCATATTCTTCATTCGGATTTTGCAGATATAAATACGGAGGATTTCTGATAATACAGCAGGAGAAATCTTTTGACATAAGATAAACCTTAAACTCTCTCAGAATATTGACATAATCTGAAATTCTGACCCTGTCATGCCATATAAAACCTCCAAAACTTACACCGTCGCAGGATATGTACGTTTTTCCGTTTTCCGTAATTTCCTCACATCCGTTAATAATTGCGAGAGTTTTGTTCTTTTCTTTGAATATCAGGTGATGCCAGATTATATTCTTCCCGAATGCATCGTTATATGATAAAAACCGGTTGTCATAAAACATATTGTAATCAGAATTGAGAAAATCCTGCCATTCGGAATTATTGCTAATATTTGCCCTTATTATTTCCACTTGTTTTTTCCTTTTCCTTAACACTTAACACTATTTCCTTGTCATCCTGAACTTGTTTCAGGATCACACTTAACACTTAACTCACCACCTGTATAATTCATATCCAGGAGAATTTATTACCATCCTGAATTTTGCCGGTATAAATTCTTTTGCTTCTGGATAAATCCCCCTGTTTATATTATTTCTCTCAACTAATATATCATATCTGCCCTCGGGTATAGTATCGAGCGCATCCTTAACTGTATTCGTCCCGTTCTTTGTGTCGAGCATAAGAAAATCAAATTTCGATTTATTCCAGCCGATATCAATTCCGTCAAAGTAAAAAGTTAACTGCGGATTATGCCTGTAATTTGAGCTGATATATATCAGTTTGTTTCTTCCGCCTTTTTCAATTTCTTTCTTCACATCCGTTACTTTAAAAGAGTTTTCCCAGTAGGGAACATTTATCAGATAGAATATATTAATGAAAAAGAAAAATAGTAATATAAAACCGTAATAGAGTTTACTTAATTCTGAATATCGTGAAATTATTATTGATATAAACATTAAAACCGCTAATACAGCGGTTACCGATAAAACAATGACTGATAAACTATAACCCGCAAGTTCCGGTTTCCATAGTTTCTCTGTGCGGAAGTAAAATATCACCGACCAGGCAATGTTTAATAATGTCAGATATATCAGTGCTATCTTCTCCGAAAATTTTGCTTTGTTTAAACTGCTCAGATATTCCGCACCGATAATCACTCCCGGTACAAGTATCAGCAGTATATACACTTCAAGCTTGGTTTTGAACAGGGTGATAATCACTAATCCCACGAAAAACCATATCAGGAGATAGGAGTCTTTTACAGTCAGTTGTCTGAATTTTATTATTTTCTTAACCGCCCCGAAAAAGATAATTACGCCGTAAGGCAGAATATCAAGAAGATAATTTATATGATACAGAAATCCCGAACTTTTTGTGTTCTGCTCTACTCCGAAGAAAGCTCTT
>JAPLFI010000389.1 GCA_026390755.1 Ignavibacteriota bacterium | reverse complement strand
AGTGGGAGCGATGGGGAATACAGGGGATGACGAATAAGATTCCGTTTTTCAACTCCAACATCTGGGCAATAAATATGAGAAACCGCTTCGGGTGGGACAAGGAGGATAAAGCCGAGGAAATGATTGTTAACAGAACCGTGACGGTCAATTTTATAAGGCAGAATACGAATGAACGGTGAGCTTAATGACAGCCCGGATCCGGACAGCCGGGATTTGCGGCAGAGAAGATTTTGATGGAAACGGTCAATCAGAAAATAAATTTTAATTTCATTCTGGATTCATTTAATGACGCTTATATTCCGCTATTGGCGAATGAGGCGAGGTATCTGCTGTTATATGGCGGAGCAGGCTCAGGGAAGTCAGTGTTTGCGGCGCAGAAGATTTTGATGCGGTGCCTGAAAGAGCATAATCACAAGTTCCTCTTTATACGCAAGGTTGCCCGGACCATCAGGGGAAGCCAGTTCAGTTTATTTAAAGGGCTGACTGTCGATGCGGGGCTGAATGAGTTTTTCAGCATCAGGGAATCCGACATGAAAATAACCTGCAAGCTGAACGGAAATGAAATTGTGACTGCGGGGGTTGACGACAGGGAGAAATTAAAATCAATTTACGGCATCACTTCGGTATGGGTTGAGGAGGCGACCGAAATTGACGCGCAGGATTTCCGGCAGATTGATTTGAGGCTGAGAGGGAAAACACAGAATTACAAACAAATCATACTTTCATTCAATCCGGTTGACGCGAACCACTGGCTGAACACAACGGCGTTAAAGAATTCGATAAAATTAAGAACGACATTCAGGGACAATAAATTTATTGACGAAGAATATTATGAAGTGCTTGAATCTCTGAAAGAGCAAAATCCTGATTACTATAAGATATACGCGCTCGGCGAATGGGGGGTGAAAAGGACTTTGATTTACAAGCCGTTTGAAATAATTGCGGAATATCCGGGGAGTTTTGAAGAAATAATTTACGGGCTGGACTTCGGGTACAATAACAAGACTGCGCTGGTGAAAATCGGGATTAAGGATAATCAGTTTTACCTGAGCGAGCTGATATACGAGAGCATGCTGACATCGAAAGACCTGACGGAAAAGATTTTCGAAAAAGGGTACAGGAAAGGAGAGAATGTTTACTGCGATTCGGCTGAGCCGGGAAAAATTGAGGAACTGAAAAGAGCAGGAATAAATTCGTACCCTGCGGACAAGAGCGTGAAAGACGGGATTGATTATGTCAGGACTTGCGTGATTTTCAGCAATGAACGGAATTCCGGGATTAACAAGGAGGTACTGAGCTATTCGTACAAGCAGGACAAGGACGGGAACATTCTGGAGGACCCGGTGAAGTTCAACGACCATGCGATGGATGCGATAAGGTATGCGTTATATACGCATAAGAAAAAGAAAAAGACGGCAAAGATAGTGTGGATTTGAGGGGGGGGGTACGCATTTCGACACTCCAGAAAATAGTTGAACTGGGGCTGGGCGGACAGCTGTGGCTGTCAATAAGGCTGTGAGGGAAGAATATTTTTGATTACTATTGTATTCATTTGAATACTATTGTATGCAATAATGACGAGTAATTATTTTAATGTCAAACAAGAATTACATGGTTATTTGAAGAAGTGAACATGTTTTTTTCCTCTCCGTAAATGCAGTTGACTATTAATATTCCAAACCGGGATTACATTGACCTGACTAAAATCTTTTCTATATGAATAAATCGCAAATTACTATTTTGGGATACTTATGACTATAAATCCAATTTTTTATATTGTAATTTAAATATGTCATTCACAGTTTAGTCAATATTTATTAAAAATTAAATCATAATTTATGATGTGAATCAGGTACTTCATTTTATCTAAAAAATATTATAAATAAGCATTATGAAAAACCTGATAGCATTGGCAATAATTGTCACGTCATTCTCTTCCGCGTTTTCGCAAACAAAACATGATTCCACAGTTGATTCCAATGTTGCACAAAAAACAAAATTGTCCGTATTATCAGTCGCTTTTTTACCGACAATTATTTTTCCAAAGGATGGAAGTATGGATTCTTACTATTCCACAGGATATGGATTTACAGTTAATACATCGTACAAAGTTTTAAGCAATATCTCAATATCCGGAAACATTGAATTTCTATTGTCACATTTTAAAATTACTGATATGTTTGACAGCAGATCAGACTATGAAACAACATCGCGATGGATTTCAGTTTTTATCGGTCCGAAAATATATTTAAATAACAGCAGTTCCAGAATATATCTGAATTCTAATATGCGGCTGATTTATGTATATCACGGAACAAGTTACACCGGATATTATTTACCCGAAAGCCCGGAAACAGCTTTCGGGCTGGATTTT
>JAPLFI010000366.1 GCA_026390755.1 Ignavibacteriota bacterium | reverse complement strand
TGCAATCAATCCGTCATTGCCGCCGGGAGGAAAGTTTTCGAGCCTTGATTTTCAGCATCCTGTGCTTGAAGGTATCTTTCGCGATAAATCGCTGACTGCAACGGATTTCAGTCCGGAAATTGACGCTCCTGATATTAACAGTATATTTCCGGCTTTAACGGGCAGTGGTACATCGGTACTGATGTCAATGAAAGACAACGTACCGTTTCTTCTGGAAACAAAGACTCCCGGCAGTCCCTTGCTTTTCTGTGCAGTATCGGCGGATTTGCAAATGTCCGATTTTCCAAAGAATCCGCTCTTCGCTCCTGTAATCACAAAATCAGTTGCCTACCTCACAAGTGCTTTTAGCGGGCGTGCATATTCAGACAATCGGACAGCAATAGTGAATCACGATACTTTGGAAAGCAATCTCTCTCTCGCCTATTCATCGGAAATATCGGAGTATTTCAGGCAGTTAGGTCTAAAAAACGTGCAGATTATAACAAATCCTGGCGCAGAGCTTGCGCGTGTTGTTGCAGAGAACCGCACCGGCACGTCTCTCTGGTACTGGTTTATTATCTTAGCGGTACTCCTGACCTTACTCGAAATGTATTACTCGAAGAAACTATCAAACTAAGGTCTTAGCCTTACATCCCCCATATCAACGGTTTGTTCGGAAATTAATTCAACGGTTACATTCTTGTCCTGATAACCTGCTTTCCGAAAATGGATATCAATAAGCAGACTGGTACATGACATAGGACATCCCATTACGAAAGTACCGTCAACCCGTGACCTTGTAGTATCGTAAGCTCCGGCAGAACCGACTAAAATCACATAAGAAGAGTCAATCGGTGTTGATGTGATGGAATCAATTACTCTTCCCTTTAAATTTGCCGTTTTACCGGGTGGAGTCTCATATTTTGTGCAGGCGTGGAATGTAATCGCTATAATAAAAACCAATGCGATTATTCCCAAAAAAAGTTCGTATCTTTTCTTTGTGAATTTTGTATCACATTGTGAATTTATTGTTAAGTCCTTGTCTTTTGAAAATATAATTTTCATAATAACCAGGTTAATTAACGCAATGTAATTCCAATAAATCTATTATGCAATGATTTTATTTATCGCGCTGTTTTTTTGTCAATAATCCACTCGCAATGTTAAAAACCAATACCTGTCAATCACTTTTTTCGAATCAAGATATAACAAATTCATCACACTGTAATTGTACTTTAATTCCAGATACCACTGCCTTATCGGCTGCCATGAGACATTCAATCCGATAATATCCCTGTTCACACGATTCCCCTGTAAAAAAGTGTTTTTAAATTCATTGCCATCATGACTTCCAATATTGATGTCCCCGCCGTAATTTATGGTCATTGCTCCTGTCGAATCGAACACAAACCCTGCTCCCGACCTTTGATGCTGATACGTCAAATCCATTCTTAGCCTGCTCCCGACCCAATACGTAAATTTCGTAGCAATCTCGTCGGAGTTCGGCGGTAATGCATGACCTAATGACATACCCCAGTTCGTGTAAGTGCTTTTATTAGTTCTGTGCGAATATACAAACGGGTCAAGT
>JAPLFI010000241.1 GCA_026390755.1 Ignavibacteriota bacterium | reverse complement strand
ATTGCGATTTAAGCAAAGTTAAGAAGAAATTATTATTAATTAACTGTAATAATCAAAGAATAGATATTAATCTTCGGATTTCATTCGGTTTGATATGTCTTTGAGTGAAGCAAAAGATTCTACGAGTTCGGGGAGATGTTCTGCTGAGGTTACGAATGTCCACAAATAAGCGGCAATAGAATATATTTCACCCGCGCTGAACTGGTCTAATTCGATGCATATATAAAGCACGATTAAAAACACAATAAGCATCAGAAATCTTGTTGTCCCGAAATTAATTGCCGCAAACCTGGATATCTTTATCTGGGGAAGGGAGAGTTTTGTGTAAAAACGCCTGACCTCTTTATGGTCTTTTAAAGCAAAAACATTATATAAATTCTCGTAATTATCATGATATTCTTTCTGAAGTCTAAAAATTCGTTTACCGAGTGAAGTATTTAAAAAATACAGCGGTAATACTACAATCAGGCAAGTTAAAGAAATTATCCAGTCAAAGAAATAAAGGGCAAATATAGTACCCCCGATAGCTATTAAACTTTCAAGTATTTCGGGAATTCTGTGCTGAAAAAACACTATATATTCTTGTGAAAGTTCAGCTCTTGCGACAGTCAGAGAAAGTCCGCGTTTCTTAGTTATTGATATTTCGCTTATATGCGACGCAATATCAGCATAAATTTTCAGGAATATTTTTGTATCAAGTATTCTTCGTATTACTCCTGCAATTGTATTTATTGCAAAAACACCTACCCAGAGAAACAAAGGAAAGAGCAACAGAGGAAGATATTTTTTCAGATCAACGGTAATCCTTGTTTTATCCCGGGATTCCTGAAGTAATGAATCCTGATTAATCACAATAGTATCGCCGGCAGAATAATCCTGTTCGGCGATAAACGGCTCGGGAGTAACATCCGAAGAGTCATTTCCCCCGATTTCGCCGAAATAATGCACATCAATTACGGCATCTATCAACTTTCCAAAAACATACGGCTCGGCTATCCATGCAACATTTTCGATTATAACAAAGATAAAGGCAAGTAATATACCGTACTTAAATTTTTTTATTATTTCAGGAAAAGTCATAATATCAAAAGTTAGACAATCGTAATACACTTAAAGTTTAAAGCAAAAACAGACAATAGCAAAACGGAAATATGTTTCGCTGTTTCCGAAAAAATCAACGGACATAATAAAATACCTATAACTTTATCAAATAATAATTCATTGTTCTCCCGCACTGCTGATAATAACGGATATATTGGAACGAAAAACATCTGTTTTCATGTTTCCGATAATGTATTTTCCTGAACGTATTTATTATATCGTTTGAATTAAATTATTTTTATATTTCGTGTAATAAACATTTTTTAATAATCGATGCTGAAACAATCCCGAAATAATCCTGAAATAAATTCAAGACAGGGTTCGGGGCAAGGTTCAGCATGACAATTTAATACTGCTATGAAAAAAATATATTTATTCCTTACAGGATTGTTAATACTCTTTACTCCGGAACTCTATTCACAGGGATGGACTTTAACATACACCAACACGGGCGCATCCACAATATACGACCTTGCCTCCAGCAGCAGTCCGAAATGGATTGAGCAGGATCCGCTTATCCCCGATAATATTCACATTGTAATAATGTCATCGCCTTTCGGCGACCCGTCTCCGTCATTTCCCGGGCGGCGAAGCTCCTATTATTACAGCAGTGATAAGGGCTCAACATGGTCTTTTACAGGTAATGTTTACAACGGCAAAACCGGTTTCCCATCCATCGCCCTTGCAGATGACGGCTCTGCCGTAATAAGCCATCATGGGGCTATCTCAGGGCAGGTTATGATAACCGTTT
>JAPLFI010000180.1 GCA_026390755.1 Ignavibacteriota bacterium | reverse complement strand
GATTTCTTAATAATTTTGATAACCTCATCAATGTTGTCGAGTGCGATTATATAACCTTCAAGAATATGCGCACGTTTTTCGGCTGAATCCAGTTCGAATTTTGAACGATTAACTATAACTTCAAGCCTGTGCTTTATGAAATGCTGCATCATCTCCTTAAGTGTGAGAACTTTGGGAATTCCGTCAACAAGTGCGAGCGAGATTATGCCGAATGTGACACGCATCTGTGTATGCTTGTACAGGTTGTTTATAATCACATGAGGATTAGCATCACGTTTCAGCCCTATTACTATTCTCATACCGTCCCGGTCACTTTCATCATTGATAGCGGCTATATCTTCAATCTTTTTGTCACGTACCAGCTGAGCAATATTTTCAATCAGAATCGCTTTATTCACCTGATACGGCAGTTCCGTGATAATGATGTTTTGCCTGTTCCTGTCGGGTTCAATAGATGCTTTAGCCTGAAGTATGAGTTTTCCCCTGCCTGTTTCGTAAGCGTCAATAACAGGCTGATAGCCGTATATAATACCGCCGGTCGGAAAATCAGGAGCGGTAATATATTTCATCAGTTTTTTTATTGTCGCATCGGGATTTTTCAGTAAGTAAATTAATCCGTCAACAACTTCAGTAAGATTATGCGGAGCAATGTTAGTTGCCATTCCGACGGCAATTCCGTTAGAGCCGTTAATCAGAAGATTAGGAAGCATTGAAGGAAGTACAGTAGGTTCTTTCAGTGTTTCATCAAAATTCGGAGCAAATTTCACAGTATTTTTATCTATATCTGTCAGCATCGTATCGGCAATCTTGGATATTCTTGCCTCGGTATAACGCATAGCCGCAGGAGAATCACCGTCAATGGAGCCGAAGTTCCCCTGTCCGTCAACGAGCATATATCGGAGAGAGAAATCCTGAGCCATACGAACCATTGTGTAATATACAGCAGTATCACCGTGCGGATGATATTTACCGAGCACTTCTCCGACTATTCTTGCTGATTTCTTGTAAGGTTTATTCGGTGCCAGTCCGAGTTCGCTCATACCGTACAGAACACGGCGGTGAACGGGTTTGAGACCGTCACGGACATCCGGTAAGGCGCGCGCGACTATAACAGACATTGAATAATCTATATACGATGATTTTAATTCGTCCTCAATGTTTACGGGAATAATTCTTTCGTTAGGCATACAAATCGTGAAATTTTATTTATTAATAATAAAGTTTAAAGACGACAAACAGAACCTGCGCTGATACTCATTCCGGACGTCTTTAAAGTCGGTGTTTTGTGGAGATAACAGGATTCGAACCTGCGACCCCTTCATTGCGAACGAAGTGCTCTACCAACTGAGCTATATCCCCATTAATAGCTTGAAATTAGTTATTTTTTTGCTGTTTATCAATGCAACAATTAACAACTAATAGTCAAAAAACACCAAAAAAAATGCTTTTAAAAATATTTTTAAGAAATATTTGTGAATTGCAAAGTAACTGAAAAATATTAACTTGGTTGTATAATAATTTGTACTTATGATTGAAAAAGCAAGAGAACTTATAGAGCAACTGAAACTCGAGAAACACCCTGAAGGCGGATACTACAGTGAAATTTTCAGGTCTGAGGAAAAAATCATAAAAGGATTACCGGAAAGATATTCAGGAGAAAGATATATCTGCACATCAATTTATTTTTTATTATCGGGAAATGATTTCTCCGCGTTCCACCGCCTGAATTCGGACGAAATATGGCATTTTTACACCGGCACCGCACTCGATATTTACGTAATAGGTAAGAACAAAGAGCTTACTGTAAATACCATCGGAAACTTACCTGCCCAGGGCGAATCGTTTCAGGTTGTTATAAAAAAAGGACAGTGGTTTGCGGCTGAAGTTCGGGACAAAAATTCTTTCGCTCTCGTAGGATGCACCGTCGCTCCGGGTTTTGATTTTAAGGATTTCGAACTCGGGAAAAGAGATGTGCTGTCAGACGAATTCCCTCTTCATAAAGATATAATCGCGCGTCTCACATCTGCATAATAACTTTTTCGCCGTAAAAATTGTTTTATTTTAGATGATAATTCAAACAGCTATGACAGAAAACGGAAATAATCATTCCCTGATATTATTCGACGGAGTTTGTAACTTCTGCAACTCAAGCGTGAACTTTGTGATTGACCGTGACAAAGAAAATATATTTAAGTTTGCTTCACTTCAGTCAGATACGGGACAGAAGATACTAAGGGATAACAATCTCCCTTTAAATGAATTCAATACATTCCTGCTCATGGAAAGAGGTCTATTGTATACTAAATCAACTGCCGCGATTAAAGTTACGCGGTATCTCGGAGGCGCATGGAAATTATTATACGTATTTATAATAATTCCGCCTGTTATAAGGAATTTTTTTTATGATTTAATCGCCCGCAATCGGTATAAATGGTTCGGGAAAAAAGATTCATGCCGCATACCCACTCCGGAAGAACGCGCTAAGTTTCTTGTTTAAAGATCTAATTTCCGATAAAATTCACGCCTCATTTATTTTTTAATCGGTTCATCAGGCAGGCGGAGAATCCGGCTGAAAGTCCAGCACTCTCGATTTAAACCCGTCACCCATAACGTCATTCACATCAACAAGATACATGAACGCCTTCGGATCTTCTTCCTTTACAATCCTGCGTAACTGTGTAACCTGCCTTCGGTTGACGGCGCAGAACATTACATTCCGCTGATTGCCCGTATATCCGCCTTCCGAATGGAACACTGTTATTCCGCGGTCAAGTTCATCAAAAATCCTTGATTTAATCGCCGCCTCGGCTTTAGATATTATGTAAGCGCCTTTCACGTACGGCAGTCCTTCGGCTGTTATATCAACAATCTGTGTTGTAATAAACAGGTTTAGATATCCCCAGATAATCAGATTGAGGTCCTTAAATACGACACCTATTCCAAAAATTATTGCGGTCTCAATTACCCAGTAACCAGAACCCATCGAAACGCCTGTGTATTGTTTCAGCATTGCGACAGGAATATCCGTACCGCCGGTTGAGCCGCGAAAACGGAAAATTATTCCGAGACCCAGACCGAGAAGGACAGAGCCGGCTATTGAAGCAAGCAGTATATTATCCGTAAATGCCCAATATTGTGTATTAATAATTTCCCTTAAGAACGGAAAATTTTTATAAAGAAGTTCAGGCGAGAACAGGTCTATTAAAATTGAACCAACGAACATACCGAAGAACGAGCGGAATCCGAATTGCTTTCCGAGAAAAAAATACGCTAATATGAACAACGGAACATTGATAATAATCATTGAAATACCCGCAGGAAATCCGGTGAAGTGATTAATCACCTGCGCAATACCTCCGACACCGCCGGGAGATACTTTAAACGGTATGAGGAACCATGCATAAGAAATGGCGAAAATAACACAACCTATTATGATGCCTATAAAATCTTTAGTATTTTCAAATATTCTGCCAATTCTGGACTTCATATAATTATCCTTTCGGGAATAGAAATTTTTCTGAGTAATTGATGAGGACTTCTAATAATGTTTAATATAGCTACATTAAACATTAAAAAAAAGGCGGAAAACAAGCAATAGAGGGCGTTTCAGGATTTTTACACACAGTAATAAACCTCATTTGATACTCATATCAGAACAGAATATATATTTTTTATTGAAAAGTCAGTTTTTTTTATATTTTCGACAGACGTGTTCGGAATTGTTAAAAGTGTCGTGAATTCAGGCAATTATATTCACAATATTAATGCGTTTATAAAAACTGCTATATTAGGTATATTCAATAATGAAAAATTTTAAAAGATTACTTGTTACGGCGGCTTTGCCGTATGCGAACGGTTACCTGCATTTAGGCCATATAGCCGGCGCGTACCTTCCCGCAGATATTTTCGTGCGTTATAAGAAACTTATAGGCGAGGATATTATTTTTATATGCGGTTCTGATGAGCATGGCACGGCAATCGAAATCTCGGCTATGAAAGAGAAAGTGACTCCGCAGGAGATTATTGACCGTTTTCATTTCGATAATAAAGAAGCGTTCAACAGGCTTGGGATTAGATTTGATATTTATTCAAGAACTTCAAATGAGATTCACCATAAGACTTCGCAGGAATTTTTCCTGAACCTCTATGAAAAAGGTTTGCTTGTTCAGAAATCGGAAAAGCAACTCTATTCCGAAAAGGACAGAAGATACCTTGCCGACAGGTTTGTTGAGGGTACATGCCCCGTATGCGGATATGAGGAAGCCCGCGGAGATCAGTGCGAAAAATGCGGAAGTAATCTGTCGCCGCTTGAACTTAAAAATCCTAAGTCGAAAATTTCGGGTGATACACCTGTTGTAAAAGAATCTGTCAATTTTTTCTTCCCTCTCGAAAAATTTCAGAATGAACTTCAACAATGGATGAGCGGAAAAACGGACTGGAAAGCTAACGTTAAAAACTACTGCGAAGGGTGGTTTAAAACAGGATTGAAGGACAGAGCAATTTCACGCGATCTCGACTGGGGAATAAAAATACCCGTTGACGGACAGGAAGGTAAAGTGATTTACGTCTGGTTTGAAGCTCCCATAGGCTATATTTCAGCGACGAAAGAACTGTTTATTGAAAGAAATCAGCCTGAAAAGTGGAAAGATTACTGGTGCGATAAGGAAACACGTTTGATTCATTTTATCGGTAAAGATAACATTATTTTCCACGCCATCGTATTCCCCGCAATGCTAATGGCGCACGGAGAATTTATACTGCCGGATAATGTTCCCGCAAATGAATTCCTGAACCTTGAAGGCGGAAAACTCTCTAAAAGCAAGGGACACGGCGCGCTCGTGCGTGATATAGTTAAAGAATTTGATCCTGACCTTATCAGATATACACTCGGCACTAATCTGCCGGAGAATAAAGATTCCGACTTTAGCTGGGATGATTTTCAGGCGAAGAACAATAATGAACTCGCGGCTATTCTCGGTAATTTCGTTAACCGTACTGTTGTTTTTGCAATGAATAAGTTTGGCGGTAAGATTCCCGCACGCAGAACTACTGAGCCTGCAAAAGAACTTTCTTCAGAACCCGATATATTCAAATTTGTAAGGGAACATTCAATAATCATAGCCGATTGTTATGAGAATTTCCGTTTCCGCGACGCTATTAATGAAACGATGAATGTTGCCCGCGCGGCTAATAAATATTTCAACGATTCAGAGCCCTGGAAAATAATTAAAACAGACGAAAAGAAATGCGAGGGAATTATTAATGATTGTCTTGAATTATGCCATGCACTTGCAATACTGATATCTCCGGTACTGCCGTTCACTTCCGAACGAATTTTAAAAATACTCGGTACGGACAGTAAAGGCATTGCATGGAATAAATCAGGTACATACTGCCTTAAAGCTGGTGCTGAACTCGGCGAAAATGAAATTCTGTTTCCGCAGATTGAAACCCTTGCTGAAACGCCAGCTGAAACCGAGAAAAAAGATTTAAGCCTCAGCGAAACACCTGACAATTTAATTGTAATAGATGATTTTAAGAAAGTCTTTCTCCGCACTGCTAAGGTAACAGAATCATCACGCGTTGAAAAGAGCAAGAAACTCCTGAAACTGAAAGTAAAGACAGGCGGAAATGTAAAACAGATTATAGCCGGCATCGCAGAACATTATTCACCTGAAGAAATCTTGGGCAGAACGGTAATAATAGTTGATAATCTCAAACCCGCAAAACTGATGGGAATGGAATCTCAGGGAATGCTCCTTGCCGCTAAAAAAGACGGCAAGCTGAGAATTATAACTACCGACGGTGAATTTGAAGACGGCGGAGAAGTCAGTTGATGATTTACAGATTCGGAAAAAATGAATACGATTTGAGCTCGCGTACTTTTATAATGGGCATACTTAATATCACTCCCGATTCATTTTCGGACGGCGGAAAGTATTTCAATTTAAACGCCGATACGGACACTATTATCAGGGAAGCCATAAAAATGGAATCTGACGGAGCTGATTTTATTGACGTCGGAGGAGAATCAACGCGTCCCGGTGCACGAAAAATCTCCCCGAAAGAAGAAATCAGACGAGTGATTCCGGTTATCGAAGCACTCGTAAATATCTTAAACATTCCTGTTTCAATTGACACTTATAAACATCAGGTAGCCGAGGAGGCACTTAAAGCAGGCGCAGTGATTGTAAATGACATAAGCGGATTCCGGTTTGATGCGAAGATCGCCGGGGTTACTGCCCGTCATAACGCAAGCTGTGTTCTTATGCACATTAAAGGAACGCCGCAGAATATGCAGACAGATCCTTTTTATAACGATGTGGTTGAAGAAGTTACTAATTGTCTGACGGAATCAGTAAAAATTGCTGAACGGGCTGGTTTAAAACAAATTATTGTGGATCCGGGAATAGGATTCGGGAAATTATTCGGGCATAATGTTACACTGATTCAAAATTTGAACCATATAAGGAAAGAAACAGGATGCCCTTTACTCCTCGGAGTATCACGGAAAAGTTTTTTAAATCATATTTATAAATCCGAACCTTGTGAAAGACTCGAAGGCTCTCTTGCCGCGAATACAGCCGGAATATTTTACGGCGCGAACATTATTCGTGTCCATGATGTTTTAGAGAATAAAAGGGCGGCTTTAACAGCGGATATATTAAATATACTGCATACACCTGATAAATGAGTAAAGGGAATCAAATACCGGGAAATTTTGAAGTGCTGGAACTTGATATACTGGGTATGGAATGCGTTAATTGCGCCAACAGCATTAAGACTTACCTTACGAAACTTAACGGAATATACAAAGTTGAAATCAATTTCACTTCCGAAATCGCAGCAATAGAATACAATCCGAATGTTATAACAAAAGAGGATATTACAAGCGATATACGAAAAATCGGATATGACGTGCTTGAGGATGACGACGAGGAAACAATTGAACTGCAAAAGAAAAAGAATCTCAGCTCAGCGCGTAATAACATAATTTTATCTTTCATTCTTACGGTAATTATCGCCGCTATTTCAATGAGCGCTCACCCGGGAATGCCGGATACTCCGATGCTTGTTATATTGCTGATTCTTACTTCCGTTGTTGTTTTCCGGAACGGACAAAAGTTTCTTACAGGTGCGTGGAACGCGCTCAGAAATAAGACTTCTGATATGAATTCTCTTATTGCTCTGGGAGTCTTGTCGTCATATATATACAGCCTTGTTATTACTTTTAATCACCTGCTCGTTCTTAATATATCAGTTCTCAACAGCACGCATGAAGTCTATTTTGAAACTGCGGCAATGATTATCACACTGATACTTACAGGGAATTACCTTGAGACCGTTCTCAAGTCAAAAACTCAGACTTCGATAAAAAAACTGAAGGAACTTCAGTCAAAGTTTGTCAATGTTATACGCATCGAAAATAATATTCCGGAGGAAATGCTCATTCCGTTCAAGAAAGTGCGCGTAGGAGATATTGTTATTATTGTATCGGGTGACAAAATTCCTGTTGACGGACATATAACGGAGGGATACTGCGTTGTTGACGAAAGCGCAATGACGGGTGAAAGTTCGCCTATTGAAAAAAAACAGGGTGATTCGCTCATCAGCGGTACACTGATTAAGAATGGCTTTGTGAAAATGAAAGCCGTTAAAGTCGGCAAGGATACCACTTTATCAAGGATTATAGGACTCGTAAAAGAAGCATCGAACTCGAAGCCAAAGATTCAGAGGTTAGCAGATAAAATTTCGTCTGTCTTTGTACCTGTAGTTGTCAGTATTTCCGTTTTGACATTCATCGTATGGCACTTAATTCTGAGCAAACCATTTGATGTCTCGCTCTTATATGCAGTTTCTGTTTTAATCATTGCCTGCCCCTGCGCACTCGGACTTGCTTCGCCTATGGCTGTCGTAATAGGTGTCGGCAGAGCGGCTGAAAACGGTATATTATTCAATAATGTTGAAGCGATTGAAAAGATTATTAAAATAGATACCGTCTGTTTTGACAAAACCGGCACACTTACAACCGGTGAAATGCATTTAAAGAGCATAATTACTTTGAACGATATTTTGCAGAATGATTTGCTGAAATATGTTTTTTCCATTGAAAAGTATTCTAATCATCCGATAGCAAAATCAATATTCAATTATTGCGTCCAAAACAATGTTGATATATTTGCTGACGTGAATAATATAAATATTGAAGACGGACTTGGGATTTCCGGCTTCGTATCAGGCAAGGAAGTTGTTATCGGTAACGGAGACCTGATGACAAAGCACGGCATTGACTGCGGTTCTTACGCTGATGCGAATAAAAACGGGAATCTTTTTATCGGTATTGACGGCATACTTTCGGGTCTCATTGAATTTGAGGATAAGATTAAAGAAGAAGCTAAAGAGATTGTATCTAAGCTTAAGAGCAAAAATCTCGGAATATTCCTTATTTCCGGAGACGGAGAAGAGGTAACGAAAAGCGTTGCCGACAAGCTTGAAATTGAGAATTACACATTCCGGACTATGCCGGAAGATAAAGAAAAAATTATTTCAGGTCTTCAGGCGGAAAATAAGAATGTGGCTATGATTGGCGACGGAATCAACGACGCGCCTTCGCTTGCGAGAGCAAATGTAGGAATTGCAGTCGGTACGGGGCAGGATATTGCGATTGATTCTGCGGATGTAATTCTCGTTAAGGGAGATCTGCGAAACCTTATCAAATCAATTAATATTTCATCGAAAACGGTTTCCATTATCAAGCAAAATATTTTCTGGGCATTCTTTTACAATATACTCGCTATTCCGCTTGCGGCGGGCATATTCTCACCATGGGGAATTATTATAAGCCCGGTTATGGCGGCTATGTTCATGGCTTTTAGCGATGTAATAACGGTTATGATAAATTCGCTCAGATTAAAATACGTTAACATAAATTAGTAATATATAAATGAAAAGAAAAACTGACAATGACCGATAAAGTAGATTTTGACAATTTTGCAGGTGAATACGAGAAACAGCTCGCAGATGATTTAAAATTTTTCGGCGAAGAAAACAGTTATTTTGCGGAATATAAAATAAGAATAGTAACAGAAAACATAAACAAGAAGCCTGAAAAGATTCTTGAATACGGGTGTGGAATCGGCAGGAATATTCCGTTCCTGAAGAAATATTTCCCCGATGCCGATGTTTACGGATGCGACATATCAAAAAAGAGCCTTGAAATTGCCGCAGAATCAAACAGCGACTGCGGTTTTTTTGAAATTAATGATGAAAATCTCGCAAAGCATTACGAATCAGCCGACCTGATTTTTATTTCCTGCGTGTTTCATCATATTGAGCCTTCACTGAGAGCTGATGCGATGAGTAATGTGAACAGTCTTCTGATTAAAGGCGGTATTGTTTTTTTCTTTGAGCACAACCAATATAATCCGGTCACACGGAGGATTGTAAATACATGCGTATGGGATACGGACGCGATTCTTCTGAAGCCGGGAGAATCGAAAGGCTTGTTTAACGATTCCGGATTGAGGATTGACAAGTTCAGATATACATTGTTTTTTCCGTCTTTTATGGGATTCCTGCGTCCTGTAGAAAAAATATTATGGTTTATTCCGATGGGCGGGCAGTATTATGTCAAAGCCGTTAAAGAATAAGTTAAGAAAAATTATATTCACGAAGCCTTATAAGCACCGGTTTTATTATTTTGATAGGTTAATTTTTTTCAGCTCCGCTTTATATTCCTTGCGGTATTCGAACACTTCCCCAATAGTCCTGAATATTACCGACGGCCTTGCAGCCGTTGATACACCGTCAAGACGCGGAAGATGTGTTACTCCCATTTCAGCAGTAGTATATCCGAGAAGTTTTGCCTTAAGCATTATTTCGGCGTCAATAAAAGCGTCAATCGAATTTATTTTAATTTTTCCGAACAGGTCAGTTTTAATCAGTTTAAAAGCGCAGTCAATATCCCAGTAATCAAGACCGAATATCACTTTCAGAAGATAATT